>DJTQ01000291.1:8863-18075 GCA_002439285.1 Paenibacillaceae bacterium UBA6304 | reverse complement strand
TATGAAGATTAACTGGAAATCCTACAGTTATTTCGCGCGTTAGGCCTGGTCCGGACAAACTAACTGGAAATCCTACAGTTAATTTAGGCACTTGCAGCGAAAAGAGCGGAAAGGATAAGAATTAACTGTACAAATTACAGCTAAGTATCCAGAACAACTGAATTCACGGTAATTAACTGTAGGTAATACAGGTAAATTTGCTCCCAACAGTCACTTCTATCGATCCCGGCGGTGAATGCATGTAGTTACTGGTTACTGGAAAGTTAGTTAAAATCGGGACAGAGAAAAAGGCTCCCTTTCGGGAGCCTTACCATAGTCATCCTAATATGGCTTGATCGATAAATGTGATCTCTGTCGTATTGGTACCATGTTGTTCAAAAATGATAATCTCATTATTTCCCGGCTTCAGCAATGGCCCTGGAATGTACAAGGTTTGCTGCGGACCTATATTCCAATAACGGCCAAGGTTGAATCCATTAATGAAGATGACTCCTTTTTGCCAGCCATCCAGATGCACAAAAGTATCCGCTGCTTCCTCGATCACCAACTGGCCACGGTAGAAGGACGGCTGCTTGGGAAGCTCTGCGTCGATCCCGATGGATTCAAAGATAAGTTCCGATAGATTATCTAACGGTAGAGGATAGATGGTCCAATCGGATAAAAACTGGAATCCGTGCCGGACTCCTTCCGTGATCCCTTTGGGGTCCTGCAGATAAGGACCATAGTTGATCCGCCCCATGTTCTCGACCAAGATTTCAAGGTGAGCGCCCTCCTCCGGAACTTCAAGAAACATCTTCTCCTCCGGTTTCCATCTCTCGATTACGCCGGCATCCGCACCATTAACGAACACTTGAGCCCGATCGCGCACTTCTTGGATAGCCAATTCTTTGCTGGGACGTGGGCCGCTAATACGGGTTGTATACAGACAATACCCATATTCTTGACCCAGTCTTTCCATGGTTTCGGGATAATCGGTATGAATCGGCGAAGAAATACGATGCAGTTGTTCGCTCAACAAGGCCCGCTCTGTCATCCGGACCGATCCGTAATTCTTCTTAGGCATCGATGCGACCGGTTGTTCAGAAGTATCCGTGAATCCATATTTGCTTAGCACTTCACGAACCTTCCAATACTTCTCCGTAGGGTCCCCGGATTCATTTAAGACGGCATCATAATCATAACTGGTGACGGTAGCTTGATAATCATAGCGGTCCGTCATCGCATTAGCGCCATTGTAAAACCCGAAATTCGTCCCCCCGTGAAACATATAGAAGTTAACCGAGCCGTTCGCCTTCAGCATATCCTCCAATACACCGGATACGTCCTCCGCTTCCCTGTCGTGATGCGGAATCCCCCAATGATCGAACCAGCCGTTCCAATATTCCATGCACATTTTTGGTCCATGGGGCTGATATTGAGTCAGTTTATCAAAGGACTCTTCAGCCCGGGAGCCAAAATTGGCGGTCTCCAGCACGCCAGGCATCATTCCACCCTGGAGCATCGCATCCTCCGCTCCGTCGGAGGTGAATAACAGCACATCCATCCCATGCCCCAGCATGCTTTGTTTGATATGATTCAGGTACTTCTGATCATTCCCGAAGCTTCCGTACTCATTCTCGATCTGCATGGCGATAACGGGACCACCGTTCGTGCACAACAGTGGTTTTAGTCTGGGAAGAAGCTCCGCATAGTAATCCTCAACATGTTTCAAATAACTAGGATCCGTAGAGCGCAGGCGCATTCCCGGTTCGGCTAGAAGCCAGGCCGGCAATCCTCCGAATTCCCACTCCGCACAAATGTAGGGTGACGGGCGGACAATGACATGGAGACCCATATTTCCCGCCGTTTCAATAAAACGGACCACATCGGCCATTCCGCTAAACTGAAATTGTCCTTTTTTCGGCTCGTGTAAATTCCAGGGAATATACGTTTCTACGGTGTTGAATCCGCAAGCTTGCAGCTTCTTTAACCGATCTTCCCAATACTCGGGAACGACCCGAAAATAGTGAATCGCCCCTGAAATGATACGGATCGGTTCCCCGTTATAATAAAACTGATCGTTTTCATAATTAAAAATATTCAACAGGTTCACCTCAGCACTCGATCCTTAATTTTGTAGTTATAGCAACGTTGTACTGGTTGAGATCATGCGATGGTATAAATTGCAGAAGCCCAGCTCATCATCTCCCCAACTTGGTCCTCCGTCAAAGCTGAGTTTAGCGGTTTCCAACTCTTCCAGCATGGCGATTTCTCCGGATACATAAGCCAGAATTCGCTGCTTGGCAGATGAGATGCGTGTAAGCAATCCGCCGTAACGAAGATCGATGATCTCCCAACCGAAAATCTTATAAGTAGCGTTCCATTGCGCCCGGTGTGCCTCGTGAAGCTCCTTAACGCGTGCCGTCAGCTCTGTCAGTTCCTCGTCCGCAATACGGTGAAGTTCCTTTCGATCCTGCTGATCGTAGCCTTGTTTAAGACGAACTCCAATGTCGGACTTGATGGACAGAACGGCGCATAATTTCTCGTATACGAGGAAAAGCAAAGACCATTTCGGATTCATCTTGGCGTGGGCCTGCATTTTAACTGCCATCTCTTCATAGTACTCAGGCAAGTTTCTTCCCTGTACATGTTTATCGAATAAACCGAGCAGCAGGTCTTGCCATAATAAGTACCTTGATGGGTTCGCCTCCATCAAATTGTCTGCCGGCGTACCGGGAAGCTCATCGATGTATTTCGCCTGAAGGAAATGATCCAGATCTCCGCCCGTACATGTTTTAAATCTCTGCTTTAGCTTCTGCTCGTCAAACTCTTTCGCATAGGCGTGTTCTGCATATAACTGTAGCCCGGGCAAGCCGGAGAAGACATTCCCCTCGTTCCCGTTATCGCCCCACATGGTCATGATGACCTCGTCCACGCCCTCTTCTTTACATACGGATAAAGCGGCATGGGTCGTCCTGAACGCCTTGCCATGATTCGGAATGATCCCGTTCCAGGTCCATGCGCCCCCTGCAAAGACTGGCGCGGAGCCAAATTGCTTGTGCTTTCGGATATAATCCCTGTAAAACTCCGGATCGCTGTGATAGTAATCCCAGTAAACATATTGTACCTCTTTCGGCATGTCCGAAATGATATGATCAGGCACAATCGAATCGGTATCGTAATAGTCGCCCGTTTTGGAACCAAGCCGGAAATACATATCGCTCCAGATCATCGGCTGCAAATCATATTTCGCAGTAATTTGAATTACCCGGCGCAAATGTTCGTTCATCAATTCAAACCGCGGGCGATATCCGTTATTCTTGAGATAATTGCCTAATCCGAGCGTATGTGCCTCATCCATTCCGATATGAATCCGTTTGCTGCGAAGCGGTGCCGTTGCAGCCCGGATCATCTCATCGATCAATTGGTACGTCTCCTCCGAACCAATTAACAAAATATCTTCCGTATCTTTGTAATTATCCGTATGCTGCCATTGCAGGGCCTGACGCAAATGTCCTAAAGTCTGGATGCAGGCAACCATCTCAATCCCGAAAATAGCCGCATAATCGTCGCATTCCTTCATTTCGCTATAAGTGTATCTTCCCCGCAAATAACCGAAGTAGGGACGCGTCGGAATTTCATAAGTATCTTCGGTATAGAGCATCAGCTGATTTAATCCCATAGCCGCCATGGTCCGAATCAATTTCTTGACTCCATCCACCGACAAGACCGCATTACGCGAGGCATCAACCATAGCGCCGGTGGTCTGATATTGCGGTGTTTCTTCCACATAGAAGGCAGCTTCTTCCCTGGCATGTTCCACAAAGAGTCCCAGAGCCCGGTAAAAGTGGATAGGCTGTTCAAACTGAATAGTCCCTTGCCCATTCTCTAAGCCGACCGCCAGTTTCCCGGGTCGCTGAATGACTTCAATACCGATTCCATCCTCCGATAATGTATATCCAAGCTCCTCCTGCATGAGGTGAAGTCCCTCCAAGAACTGAGGCTGCAACGTATTCTTGATTTGGATCAACATTTACTGTACCTCCAATTTGAAGTATGGATTAACCTTTAACACCAGAGCTGGCGATCCCCTCAACAAAATACTTTTGGGAGAAGGCGAACAGAATGATCGGGATAATTACGATAATACATGCCCCGGCCATTTGGAGTCCGTAATCGGTTCCGGCCTGCTGTTGGAAATATTCGAGCCCGACGGTGACGACCTGCTTATCAATGCTGGAAATGAAAATAAACGGGTTTACAAAATCGTTCCATGTCCAAATAAAGGTGAACAGCAGCATCGTAACAAGCGCCGGCACGGCCAATGGCAAAATGATCCGATAATAAATTTTAAACTGGGAACATCCGTCCACCACGGCCGCTTCGGAAATTTCTTTAGGCAAGCCCGAGAAAAACTGCCGCAGCAAGAAAATAAAGAATACGTCGAACGTAGCCGGGATAATGAGCGCCCATTCCGTATTGTATAGATGAAGTGATTTATAGAGCATATATCTGGCAATCACCGTCGTATCCGCCGGAATCATCATGGTCGAAATGAACAGAAAGAAGATGGCCTCTTTAAAAGGAAAATTCAATCTGGCGAAAGCATAAGCAGCCATGGTGACAACGACGAATCTCGCAATCACCGTCAAAACCACGATATAGATCGAGTTTCCATACCACTTGAAGAAATATTCATGATGAAAAATGGTTTTAAAATTGTTCCAGTAAATTTGATCAGGAATGAACTTTAAAGGCTCCGAAAAAATGAGCGCATTCGGTTTTAACGCCGCCGAAATCATAAACAGGAACGGAACGATCATCATTAAGCCCAGCACAAAGACGATAATGGAAATGATAATCGTGGAAGGTTTAAATCCAGTTTCTCTTTTCTTGCTTAGGAGTAGTGAACCCATTTCTTTTGCCCCCTCCACTGGATAATCGTAATCGCTAAAATAACCACGAATAGCAATATAGCCTGCGCGGCTGCATAGCTATATCGATTGTAGGTGAATGCTTCTTCATAAATGTTGAGCGAGATAACCCTGGAGGCTACCCCCGGTCCCCCATTCGTTAATGCGCGCACCGATGCGTAGTTCTGAAAAGAACTGATAATGCTTGTAATCGCAAGGAAAAAGGTCGTCGGAGATACGAGTGGAATGGTCACGTTCAGTGTCTTTCTCCATTTCCCTGCTCCATCAAGTCCGGCCGCCTCGTACAATTCAGATGGCACCCCTTGCAAAGCCGCTAGAAATACAATCGTTTGGAAAGAAAGACTCTGCCAAACATTAACCAGCGCGATCGTCGGCAGCGCCGTACTTGTTCCGCCTAACCACATCGGCGGATTCTGTATACCGATCAGATGAAGGAATGCATTCACAGGACCATCATAAGGGTCGAGGATCACCGAGAACACCATAGCAATGGCGATAACATTCGCTACATAAGGAATCAGAATCATCGTACGGCTAACAGGACGAAGGAAAAATTTACGATTGAGCAGAACTGCCAATAAAAACGATAAAACAAGCAGTACCGGCACATAAATTAAGGTATATAGAAAACTGTTCCAATACGCTTTCAGTGCAATATCATCATTGAAAATGCGAATAAAGTTATCCAATCCGATAAAATTGTAGCTTGGCTTCAGCGTATTGTAATCGACCAAGCTGATAAAAAAGGAATATAGGAGAGGAAACAAATTGAAGATTAAAAAACCCGCTAAAAATGGAAGGATAAACAATACTCCCGCTTTGGCCTCACCTGATCTCATCATTCCTTTGATGGATTTCATCTCGTTTCACCCCACTAAATAATAGGTGGGCTGCCTGAGGCAGCCCAACCTAACGATTATGTTCAAGTTCGACTATTCATTTAACTACTGCTGCTCTGCCTTAATCGCTTGATCCACACGTTCTTTGATCGTTTTGACGGTATCATCCAGCGACTTTTGTCCGATTAAATAGAGCTCGCTTTCTTGCAAAATAATGTTGCTGTATTCTGCCGCAGCCGGGCCAACGATTTTCTCGTCCGAGAAGCCAAGATCGTTTTGATACATCGCTTTGTTCAAATCTTCAATCGTAACTTCTCCGTCAATCCGGTCCACGATTTTTTGGAACATCTCATTGATGTCTTCATCCGTCAAGTCGATACGAGCAGGCAAGTCGCCCGTATATTTATAGTTATTTTCGGCGAAGTATTTAGCAAATTCGAAAGCTTCTTTCGGTTGTTTCGAGTAAGCGTTGATAGCAACTCCATTGATGACCGTCAGGTTGTTGTTTCCTTTGCCGTCCGCCGGTGTCGGAAGCTCTGTAATCCCGAACTGCCAATCCCGCGGGTAATTTTCTTTGTCCAAGAACATGTTTGTGTACCAAGTGCCGATGACGTGCATGCCATATTTGCCTGACATAAATCCGTCCCAAGCCAGTTTTTTCGTTTTGAATTCCATCCAGCTCGGTTGAACTTTATGCACATTCCCCAGATCGCCGAAGAATTGAAGCGCTTCTTTGAAAGCCGGGTCGTCAAAGTTAGAAGTTCCGTCTTCCTTGTACCCCGAAACATCCTTTTGACGAGCCGTAAAGTACATGTAAGCGTCATAGTCGAGCATATAGGATCCATAGATTTTTTTGCTTGAGTCCGTTAATTTCTTAGCTGTTTCTACATATTGATCCCATGTCCAGGATCCCGAAGGATAAGGAACATTCGCATCATCAAAAATTTTCTTGTTGTAGTATACCGCCCATTTACCCGCACCGGCAGGCAGGCTGTAGATCTTACCGTCGGATTCTTGCAGGTAATCTCCATAGATGGCTTTCGCATCGTATTTATCTTCTTCAATCAGATCATTCAGCGGAAGCAAAGCGCCGCTTCTCACATATTTATCTAACTGAATAGGTGTACTCAGAAGGAGAAGATCTGTCGAGCCGTCTTGTGCCCCCAAATCGATATCGATTTTCTTGAAAATTTCTACTGCGTCTCCGGGAATGACATTCAGTTCCACGCCAATGCCCTTGTCCTTTTTAAATGCCTCGACGACATTCAAAAAGTTGCTGTCTTTCGCACGATTCCCGTCCACATAGATTCTTACAGATTTACTTACACCGGATTCCGCTGCTTTGTTCGAAGCTTGTTCGGAGGATCCTGCTTCGTTCGAATTGTTGGATCCGCATCCTGCCAGCAAACCGGTCAGCATGAGTGCAGAAAGCAACAATGCAGTTACTCTACCTCGTTTTTTCATTTGTCTGTTCCCCCATTGCTTTAAGTATCTTGCTTACAAAGCAAGTATAGAAAATCCATGGATCGATGTTAATGCACGAAATTTAGGTATCTTATCTTATCCAATTCATTTTTAAACCAGTGCTTCCCCATAACAAAGTATCTTGCATTTTTCTTATCTTATTTTAAGAAAAGCAGGACAAATTCTATGATTTCTTATCCAAATTAAAAATCCGCATTGCCATCACCGGACCATGCGGACTATTACTTGAGATCTACATTTTGTACTTCGCCGGCGGCATCCCGACCACTTTTTTAAATACCCTGCTAAAATATTGTTCACTATCATACCCGACCATTTGACCGACTTCGTAGACTTTATAGTGGGTGGTTCTCAATATTCTCTTAGCTTGTTCAATGCGATAGCGCGTTATATACTCTACAACGCTTTCTTTAGTTTCCTTGCGAAACAAATAGCTTAAATAGTTCGGCGATATATTCAATTCCTCCGCGATCGCTTCCAATGAAATATTATGAGCATAGTTCGATTGGATAAATTGCTTGGCCTGATGGATTAATTTGCGTGACTCTCCTAAAGTATTGAACACCAGGGTAGTCGCTTTCTCCAAATGCTGAATCCAGACGATATAATCATAGTCCGTGTATAAATGATCTAAGGATTGATAAGGGTCCGAACCCCAAGCTTCTTCCAGCTTAAGCGTCGGCTGCTGTTCAGCAACATAAGAGCTTAAGGAGAGCAAAAGTGCCGAGCAAAGGCTCTTGACCACATGCTTATCATCCGGAAATGTTTCCTTTATAATTTCTACAATATTTCCTAGGCACTGCTTCATTCTATCCATGTCGGAAACCTGCAGGATCGTGTCGAACTGTTTTATGCACTCATTCACATTCGCAAGCAACTTGTCCTTTTTCAGAACTGATTCGGCAATTCCATTCGTTAAATGATGTTGTCTCGCCTTATCCAAAGCATCCTTATAACCCATTTTTATAGAGCCATACCCTGTGTAAATTCCTGAAATTCCGATTTCCCCCGTAATATTCAGATACGTTTTTAGCGCTTTCAGCATGGCCCCCATCAAGTCTTCTATTCTATGCGTCAGTTCGTCAGGTTCGTTCTGCGCATAAAGTACGGTAATTTCCTTGGATTGCGTAAACGCGGTATGGGCATAACGATAGTCAGAC
Organism: Paenibacillaceae bacterium UBA6304; assembly: GCA_002439285.1. GTDB lineage: Bacteria > Bacillota > Bacilli > Paenibacillales > Paenibacillaceae > Fontibacillus. Next base: position 9,678 of record DJTQ01000291.1, on the reverse strand, counting down.
ACAACTTCCGAGATAATATTTCGTACGGCAAATTGGAATAGATGTATGTCTTTTTCTTTGAAACTTTGATAAATCTCCATTCCGTTCAGAGCAATAACACCACATTGAATTTGATCTGGGGGAAGAACAATCCCCAAGTCCTGAAGCTTGCGTTCGATTTCATATTCATTATAGTAACTGCCTTGTATGACTTCCTTCAAAAAATTATTTTTGACGATTTCATAATCTTTCGATGATAAAAGTCCGCCATAAGTATGTTTCGAAAGAGGGAGTTCTTTCCTTGTCTCGCTTCGAGCCTGGCTTACCCGGTCCAATGCGGATATGAGCTGTTCGGGCGTAAGCTCCAACTTTAAACAGTAATCTTTGGCTCCGAGGACTAAGGCTTGTTTCACATAATCGAAATCATCATATGAGCTTAGTACGATAAAATCGGGTGGATTCAACAGTTCTTTGGCCTGCTTGATCAAGTCAATTCCATTCATAACAGGCATCTTTATATCGGTAATTACAATGTCCGGCTGCAGCTCATTCATGATATCCAGCGCTTTTTTACCATTTTCCGCCTCACCGACAACTTCGTATCCATTTTCATTCCAGGATATTAACGATTTGATTCCGATTCGCGCCAGCATTTCGTCATCTACAATAAGAATTTTAATCACGATGTTGTATCCTCCTGTTGGTTGAAAATCACGGGTAACTTGATTCTAACGACCGTAAAAGCACCCACCGTACTTTCAAGCTCCAGACCGTATTCTTTTCCAAAAGCCCGCCCAATTCGCTCATGCACGTTTCGCAGTCCTATCCCATCTTTA
>DJTQ01000291.1:0-8774 GCA_002439285.1 Paenibacillaceae bacterium UBA6304 | reverse complement strand
ATCCCATCTTTATCGTCATGGTCGGACAACAAGGTGTCCATTACCTCCGGGGGCATTCCAACGCCATTATCATGTACTTCCCAAATGAACTGATCCTGTTCCTGAAACGCTCGAATGGTGATCGTCCCTCTTTCTTCTTTAGGTTCGATCCCATGAAAAATGGCATTCTCAACAATAGGCTGCAATATAAATTTCAAGCATCGATAATTATACATGGGTTCATCTATTTCAAATACCACCTCGAATTTGTCATTATATCTGATCTTTTGAATATGGATATAATCTTTCAACAACTCCAGCTCTTTATAGATCGGGATGACCGTTTCTTTCATCTTAATCGTATTTCGCAGCAGACGCCCCAATACCTCAACGGTTTCCCTTATATTGTCCGCCTTCTGAATCATCGCCATCCAGCGAATGGAATTCAATGTGTTATATAGAAAGTGAGGATTGATCTGCGCTTGCAGGGCACGGTATTCGGCCTCATTCTTCTCCGCTTGCTCGTGCAGATGCTCTTGGTGCAGCTTATCAATCCGCATCATCATATAGTTGAAATTTTGGCTTAACTGCCCGATTTCATCCCTTCGATCCGTCAACTCAACCACGGACCCCTCGCCTCCCTGAACCCGTCTCATCACCCTCGCAAGCTGCTGGATCGGATTTACGATTTTTGAGGCAATAATGAACCACACAATCCCGGAAATAAAAAACGAGAGCAGAAAAACAATGATCGTCACTTTAAAGATTAGGGAGGACCCTTCCGTTAATACGCCCATGGGAATCGTCTCAACGATGCTCCAACCCGTATTCGAAAGCGAAACCTTGGCCACGAGATCCTTCTCGCCCTTTTGACCCGTCATTACCGAATAGCCGTTGCCCTGAATATTCAGAGGATTCTCGTATCGCTGGTTAATATTCTCCGGTTCGCGATTGTAAACGATCTTATTATGATTGTCCAGCAAGAACAAATTATTATTGGGGTCCCGCTTGGCATTTAACTTATCGTAAAAAAATTGCGATTTAAAGCTCATATATACAATCACGTCATTCTTCCCGTAATCCAATCGCTTGGCTAGAGAAATGACATAAGGATTACGATAATGAAATTCCGCATAGTTCTCATGGATTCCCAGCCAGGTCATTTCTCCGTTCGGTTCCTTCATACGGGTCATCCAATCCTGTTGGATGAGCTTATCCACATCCAGATGCCCGACATCATCGCCGTAACGGATGATTTTCCCGTTGCTTCCGATCAGCACGAGCGAAGAAATATACTTGTACATGTTAGAAGCATAAGCCCAATCATCAAATACTTGCCCCGCTTTTTGGACATCGAAAAAGTAATCCACTTCACTTGTATAATTCGGTGCAAATATCGATTCAATCGTGTGATTCACGTGTAAGGAGTCGAAAATCCGCTCCCATTCCCGCATATCGAATTCGATCGATTGTCCCAAGTAGGACAAGTTATCCGTAAAGGATTCACTTACCCGATCCGTCAATAACGATTTCGAAATTAAATTCGAACTGATGCTAATACTGGCGGTAGGAAGAATTAACACAATTATAAATGAAATCATAAGTTTCATTTTGATGCTGTTCCTAAAGTTACGAATCATCGTATCCCCTCTTTATGTCATGACGTGCCGGTTAGGTCGAACTCCGAACAATTATCTATTGTACGATGATATGAACGGTTTGCCTATCTTGAAAAATTTAAAGGTATAAAAAAAGCTTCTCACCAAGTTCGATTGAACTTAGGAAAAGCTTATTCGATAGGCAAAAATTATTTAACAATAGGGCCTTAGGCATTTGCCGCGAGCAATATGGGTTAAAGTCCATAGACTGTAGTTGAGTAAACATTTTGAGGAGGTTATCCATGGATACCAATTATCAACAAATCGCATTGAGCTGCATGAATAAATATGTCGGTATAACTACTTCGGACGGACAGTCTTATGATGGGTTCATTGCACATGTTGACCAAGACTACATTACCCTTGCCATTCCCTCATCTGAAATGATGGCCGGAATGCCGGCCAATGCATCAACGTACAGACAATTCGGATTCTACCCGGGTTTCTTCCCACGCCGTCGCTTTTTTCCAAGACGCATCCCATTTCCTTTTATCACCAGTTTGTATTTACTTCCGTTTTTTATTTAGAGTGCTTGGTATTGGTTTTGCAGGAAACGTGATTCTATGAAAAAAGGCTCCCTCTCGGGAGCCTTTAATATTGCGGTATTTATAGGGTTGTTGAACCCGTTCTTACATCATGCCGCCCATGCCGCCCAAACGGCAGGGCACACGGCCGGCAGCGCGGATATCCAGCGGCTGCTTACCGTCAGCCGGCAGTGGGAGAACCGGTTGGCGGCCCAATTGCCGCCGGACCCGGCCGTTCCCGATACAGCCGGAGATTGGATGAAGATGTGCGGCCTGCTGATTTCCTTTGCTTATCCGGATCGGATCGCCCGCCGCCGGGGAGACGGGCGCTATTTGCTGCGCTCCGGCAGGGGTGCCGCTTTTGACCGCCAGCAGCTACTGGGCGCGGAGCCGTTTCTGGCCATTGCCGAGGTGGACGACGAGGGCACGGAAGGGAGAATTCTACTGGCCGCGCCCATGGAAGAGACTTGGCTCACCGAATATTACGGAGATGAGCTGAAGGAGGAGAAGTCGGCCGAATGGAACGATGAGATCGGCGCCGTTCGGGCGCGAATCACTCTGTCCCTCGGTGCAATCGTGCTGAAGGATCAACCGGATCCGAAGCCTTCGCCGGAATTAATTCTCCAGGCGCTGCTGCGGGTCATATCGGAACAGGGATCCAGAATATTGCCCTGGAATGCTAAGTCCCGGCAGCTTCAAGCCAGAATTTTGTTCCTGCGTCGGATGGATGAAGAACGGTGGCCGGATGTTTCCGACGAAGCCCTATCGCAGGAGGTGGAAGAGTGGTTTGCTCCTTACGTCGCCGGTTTACGCAAAAAGTCGGACCTGCATACTTTATCTATGCACCAAATCTTGGAGAACCGCTTAGGTTGGCAAAGGGTTCAGGAATTGAACGAAGAAGCCCCGACCCACCTGGTGGTACCGAGCGGTTCGAGAATTCCTGTTCAGTATGACGGACCGCAGGCACCTTATGCATCCGTGCGTCTGCAGGAAGTATTCGGGATGATGGAGACGCCCAGGATCGGCTATGGCCGGATTCCGGTCACCTTGCACCTGTTGTCGCCGGCAAGCAGACCGGTTCAGGTGACCTCGGATCTGACCAGCTTCTGGAGAACTACTTATTTCGAAGTCAAAAAAGATTTAAAAGGCCGGTATCCGAAGCATTACTGGCCGGACGATCCGATGGATGCGACCCCGACCCGCCGGGTTCGGCCTGGGAACGGCAAATAGGCCGCGCCGGGTTTGAGGCCCGCGGACTCGGGGTAATGAAAGGGAAACCTGTTAACTAGGAGGAGGTTATCCCTATGAGAAAAAAGATAGTCGGTGTTTTCGAAAACGAACGGGAAGCTACAGCCGCCATTGAAAATCTTCAGCAGCAAGGATTCGCGGCGGAAGAAATTTCTGTGTTGTCGCGGGACCGCCGGGACCGTGAAGCAATTCAGGATGAGACCGGAAGTAAGGCTCCCGAAGGCGTTGCCGTCGGGGCGACTACAGGCGGTGTTCTTGGCGGCATAGCCGGCCTGCTGGCTGGACTTGGAGCACTCGCTATTCCCGGGATCGGTCCGGTCGTTGCCGCAGGCCCCATCGCTGCGGCGCTAACCGGGTTAGCTGCCGGGGCGGGAGCGGGCGGTTTGGCTGGAGGTCTAATTGGACTCGGGATTCCGGAGGATGAAGCGAAAGCGTACGAATCCTACCTTGATGAAGGGAAGATTCTCGTCCTAGTGGATGAAGACAATCGCAGCCGCAACGTCTATGACACCTTCCGTACCAACCGCTCGCTGAATTCGGATATTTATGACTCCGGCCTGGTCGACCCCTACCGTGAGGATCCATCGAGTCGGTTGTAAGAAGCATTATTAAATTCATATCACTGCTTGCTTAGGCGGCGCCTAATGGATCAAATGGCCGGATTTGGCTTTTTCGACCCATTTGGCGGCCGCCTTATTCACGATTCTTTTAAGTCCGATCCCTAGCGCAAAGGATAAAACTGCGAAGATCAAAAGGACATAAATATCTCGGGTAACAATGTCCTGCACGCTTCCGCCAACCGCTTCACGCATTAGACTGATCCCATACGTGAAGGGGAGGAAGGGATATATCGCCTGAAAAAAGGGCGGGGTCACCTGAATCGGAAACGTTCCTCCCGAGCCAGCCAACTGCAACACAAGCAGAATGATGGCCATTGCTTTCCCTACGTTTCCAAACACGGAAACGAGCGTATAAATGATCAGCATGAATACGCCTGCCAACAGCAGTCCATACAAGATAAAGCGTATAGGATCCGCCGCGTACGTACCCAGTAGAAACAGGTCTCCGGTGGTAGTGAATAAGGATTGCAGAAGCCCCAGCGTCAAAAAGGTGAGAAACCGGCCCAAATATTCGTGGTAACTGCGGGTTCCCTCCATCGGATTGTAAACCTCAACCGTAAGCATGGATACAAGCAGCAATCCCCCGACCCATACCGATAACGTCGTGAAAAAAGGCGACATCGCCGATCCATAATTGGGAATAGGGAACACCCGATTTTCTTTCAAAGTGACCGGCTCCGCAAAAAATTCGCTCTCCTTGGCAAAATCAAGGCTGAGTAGTCCGATCAGGTCCTCCAATGTTCCTTCTTTCTCGAGCGCGGTAATCCGGTCGGTGACTTCCTTCAATTTTTTTTCGGCCGCAGGCAGTTGGTTCCGCACCTCCTCTGCCCCCTTTACCGCAGTGTTTATTCCTTTTCCGGCATCGGAAAGCACCTTGTCGATGACCGGAAGGTCCGCCGATGCTTGTTTGAGCAGCTCCCCGGCATGCCCCGCTTCTTGATCCAGCTTCTCCATCGCCGATTTTATGGAGGGATAGATCACACTATCGTAGGTGTCCGTCAGCCGGTCTAACCGGTTGGCTGCCGATTCGGCCAGGTCATGCAGTTTATTGAGCTTGGCTAAGGAGGTGGAATTTGGACTCGGTGCGGTGGTGTTTCCGTTTTCATTGCTGGACACGTGGATGCCGGGTAAGAGAGCGCCCATTTGTTTGAATTCGCTGGCAGCTTGGGTAATCCCCGAAGCGGCTTCTGCAAGCTTGCCCGCAGGCGATCCGGTTTCTAAACGTAACAGCATGTCGGCGAGCGAATCCGCCGTCTCTGAGGCCGCAGAGAGCGTCTGTGATAGATGCTCCGGCTGCAACTTGATTTGTTGCACTTCGTCCGTATTATCTCCGTCCATCTTCTCCAAGCTCGCCAATAGAAGGGCAGACGTGCGAGAGGTTAGGGTCGCCGCTTGCCCCAAGTGAAGGAGAGTATCTTTTAGGATAGGGGAAGATGCCTCCAAGACTTCACTGCCCCGATTCAAAAACAGTGACGTCTTGCTTGCCCAATCCTGTCCTTTCTGTGCTAGCTCAGCGGCATGCGGTAGTTCCTGTTGAACTTTGCCTACGATGTTTTGTGTAGCATGTAAATCGTCTATTGCCGTATCAGCCGCCCGATTGATTTCCGGGTAGAGATTCTCAAAGCGGAATGCCAATGTCTTCATTTTTCGGATTAACGGCAGTTCCTGTTGCAATTCGAGACCGATCTGGTTGAAGATGCTGAATATCGCCCCGTTAGCCGTTTTGACAAAATTCCGGTTAACTTCGCTAGTGACGGAGCTCGCGCCTTTGGCGGTTATTTTGGGAGCGACTGCATTGATTTTTTCATTTACGTAATAGAGGATTTCAGCCTTTTCCGGGTCAGGCTCTAATACGGAGGCAATCCTTGTGGAGAAATGTTCGGGAATCACAATGACGGCATAATATTGCCCCCTTTTTAACCCTTTCATCGCTTTGCCTTCGTCGGTGAATACCCAGCCGATATTATGATTTTCTTGAAGCGAAGAGATGATTTCATCGCCGATTGTTAAAGGCTGGCCTCGCAAAGTTGTGCCCGTGTCCTGATTAACGACAGCAACCCGGATTCCGGAAGTTTGACCGTAAGGATCCCAGGAAGCTTTAATATTAAACCACGCATAAAGGGAGGGAAGTATGATTAATCCGCCTATAATTACCGCGGCAGCCCAGTTCGTGAGAATACCGCGCAGATCTTTCATATAGATGGCAAATATCGGTTTCATGGGCAGCTCCGTTTCGTCTTTTGAGCGCTAGTATCCCTCAAGGAGTCTCAAACCATTCTGTAGACAACGCTTTCAAATTTTCTATTGACGAAGTCGAGATGGTTGATTTATGATTAGCACATAACAAAAAACCGATTTCATATGGCGTGTTACCGTTACTGCTAATGGGCATGAGCCAAGGAAAGTTGACCTAAGTTTAATAGGGCTTCTTTTCTTGGCTCTTTTTATTGCCTTTTGAAAATAAGACATCAACTCGCCAGGCATAATATTTGGAAGGAATGCGACATGCAATCGGTAAAAAATAGTGAGGACTCGGCTCAAGCCTTGGGCTGTAGTCACCCACTTAAATATAGGAGGCTAACAAAATGTTCTCAAAATGGAGAAAGAAATCTGCTGAAAATCAAGTTGTAGAGGTGGTAGCACCAGTGACGGGCCGGGCCGTTCCTTTAACGGAAGTTCCGGATGAAGCATTTGCCGGGGGGCATATGGGGCAGGGAGTCGCTATCGAACCGACGGAAGGTAAATTGATCGCGCCGTTTGACGGGACTGTTGTCCATGTCATTAAATCCAATCATGCGGTGATGGTAGAGAATGCGGAGGGGCTGCAATTTTTGTTCCATATCGGGATCAATACGGTATCGCTGAAGGGAGAGGGATTTACATCTCATGTAACTACCGGAGACGCAGTAAAGGCAGGACAAATTCTGATTGAATTCGATATCGCCAAAATCAAAGAAGCGGGCTATCCGGTGATCACCCCGATCATTGTTACAAACGCAGACGAAGTGGCTAGCGACTTGGAAAAAATCATCGGACCTGTGACGGCAGGCAGAGACGTCATTTTAAAAGCGGTTTTGAAGTCATAAAAAACCATTATTTTGAAAGGATGATTGTTACATGCTGGCTTTTCTCCAGAAAATAGGGAAGTCATTGATGCTACCGGTAGCAACGTTACCTGCGGCAGCAATCCTGAATCGCTTCGGTGCCGTTGATTACATCAAAGATTTTCACTTCGGAGATAGTGTTGGGGGGTTCTTTAATACCTACATCGCCCCGTTTCTGAGTGCGGGCGGTGGCACGATCTTTGATAACCTGCCTTTAATTTTTGCAGTCGGTGTTGCAATCGGGCTTGCGGGTGACGCCGTTGCGGCCTTGTCAGCTGTCATTGGACAGTTAATTTTACTTAAGGTGCTTGCTATCGTACCGGGAATATTTCCGGGCTTAATGCAATCAGGCGCAGATACTAAATTGAACATGGGCGTTCTCGGCGGTATCTTTGTAGGCTGTATCTCAGCTTATCTGTATAAGAAATACCATAAGATCAAGCTTCCGGATTGGCTCGGCTTCTTCGGCGGTAAACGTTTCGTTCCTATGGTTACAGCTTTTACAATGATATTCGTGGGCTTAATTTTTGGCTTGATCTGGGGGCCGATTCAAAGTGTTCTAGATACTTTCGGCAACTGGGTTACGAGCCTCGGCGGAGTAGGATCTGCAATTCATATTGTTGCTAACCGCCTCCTGGTACCATTTGGACTGCATCATATTATTAACTCCATCGTATGGTTCCAAATCGGTGATTTCACCAACGCTGCAGGCGATGTTATTCATGGTGACTTGCATCGTTTCTTCGCGGGAGACAAATCAGCAGGTATGTTCATGACTGGATTCTTCCCGGTTATGATGTTCGGTCTTCCGGCAGCAGCATTCGCTATTATCCATACAGCAAAACCAGAAAGACGTAAAACGGTTGCGTCTATCTTCCTGGGGGCTGCATTTGCCTCTTTCTTGACGGGTATAACTGAACCTCTTGAATTTGCGTTTATGTTCGTTGCACCTGTTCTTTACGGTGTGCACATCGTATTATCCGGTATCGCAGCGTATGTTACTACCGCGCTTGGCATGAAACTCGGTTTTGGTTTCTCGGCCGGTTTCATTGACTATGCAATAAACTACGGAATTTCCACTAAACCGCTGTTACTCATTCCAGTTGGTCTCGTCACCGCCTTGTTATATTATGTGTTGTTCCGCTTCCTTATTGTGAAGATGAACCTGAAAACACCGGGCCGTGAAGATGATTTTGATGATGTTGAGGTAGAAGCAGAAGAAACAACCTCTGGTGGTGCTGTATCTTCAGATAGCCGCGCTGCTAAAATTTTGACTCAACTTGGGGGACCTAGCAATATCGAGTCTGTGGATGCTTGTATCACACGTCTGCGTCTTATCGTTAAAGATGATAAAGTAGTAAACGACGCAGGGTTGAAGAAGCTTGGTGCTTCCGGGGTTATGAGGCTCGGCAAGGGTGCTGTTCAAGTTGTATTTGGACCGCAATCTGAAGGGATTAAGGATGAAATCAAAACATTGCTCTAGTGTTAACCTCTAACCTCTCATAAACAGGGGGTGTCCGACAGTCTGACTGACGGACACCCCCTTTTTCCTGACCAAGTTCACTTTTTGCATGTCGCTACTCCTCGTCTAACCAGGCCGCTTTATGAAGATTAACTGGAAAACCTACAGTTATTTCGTGC
>DJTQ01000436.1 GCA_002439285.1 Paenibacillaceae bacterium UBA6304 | reverse complement strand
AAAGAAAATAGTTCCGTTAATCACCAGCAGAATCAGCGCTAACAGCACAAGCGATTTGTTTCCCGACTCAATGATGTTGTGCGGCGTTATACTTACAAATTTCCAATGATACGGCCCATCCGAAAGATAAGAAACGCTATATTTCTGCGAAGCGGAACTCAATGTAAGAACTCCGGAGTTGCCTTGTTGAAATTGTTGCTCCAATCTATCTTTGTTTGTTATCAGAATCTCTTTAAAGACGGCATCTCTTTGATCTTCGGTGGAATCGGCTACGATAATCTCATTATTCTCATCTAAAATAGCGATTTCCAACGAATTCTGATTGAGCAAGTTGGAATAAGCCTGCACTAATGCATCATCTTTGATATTAATTACGAGAATTCCGAGTCGTGAGGTGTTATCAATATCCCTGATCAAACGAATGAATGAGACGAAATTCCCATCGGTGGTCCCCTCCGAAATGGTTCCGCTGCCGTTTAGTCTCAACATATACTTCCCTTTATTTTGTACCACTTGCTCATACCAAGGAGCATCCTCTATGTTTGCTTCCATAAAAGTCGGTAATTCCTCGGTTCCAACCGAGAAACGATGGCCCGAATTATCGAAAATATTAACAGAATCAATAATGGGAACCGCTTGCATAAGATTATACAAATAAGCGCTGACCTTAGACTGGGTTTGAAGGTTGGCATACACGTCCCCCTGTCTCAGCAAGTTTTGCAGATTATGATCGGAGAAGATCATCTTAGAGTAGTTGTTAACGTTTTCAATCATTAAATCGACATTGGTCTGGATGGAAGTAATCGTTTGTAAGGACGCCTCATTAATTTTCTTCTGTGCTGAATTCGCAGCTATTTGATTCATTACCAAATAGCTGAATCCCACCGTAAACAAGATGACTAAGAAATAGGCAAAAGGTATTTTAAATGCTAATTTCCTCGGTCTGCCGTAAAATAAAGACTTTATACTTCTCGTAATCCGTTCTATCACCGCGTGGTCCTCCGCCTCTTATGCCATTTTCAATCCCGGATAAATATAAACCTCATTATAGCTATAACTCTTAATATCGGACAATGAGAAGAATTCAACCTTTGTTTATTTTTCACAAATATGGGGTTTTAGGTTGGGCGAAACTATCTTATGATTAGATTGGGTTGGGATACTTCAACACCTTTGTGAACGCGCGTTTATTGCCCTGCCTGTCATCCACTCAATAGGAGGAATGGTCATGCAATACGGCTACTTTGACGACAAAAATAAGGAGTATCTCATTACGAAGCCGAATACGCCGGCCCCTTGGGCGAATTATCTCGGCTCACCGGAATATGGCGCCATCATTTCCGGCAATGCAGGAGGGTATAGCTTTGTAAAATCCGGCGCAAACGGACGACATATGCGATACCACTTCAATTCCCAGGATGAGCCGGGACGCTATATTTATGTCCGGGACTTGGAGAACGGGGATTATTGGTCCGGCTCTTGGCAGCCGGTAGGTAAGGATTTGGATCAGTACAAGTCGGTATGCCATCATGGAACCGGATACACAAACATCGTTTCGGAGTATGACGACATCCGGACGGAAACCTTATATTATGTGCCGATGAACAAAACTTACGAGGTGTGGCGCCTGAAGATCCGCAATGATGGCTCCAAGCCCCGAAAGCTGGCTCTCTTCGGATTTGTGGAATTCACCAACCATAACAACTATGAACAGGATAACGTTAATCTACAATACACTTTGTTCATTTCACGGACCTATTACAAGAACAATATGATCCTCCAGTCCATTAATGAGAACGTTCCCGAGGATCAATGCTGGAGATTCTTCGGCGCCGCGGGCGCGGAGGTAACCGCCTACGATGGTGACCGCGATACGTTTCTCGGCGATTACCGCAGTTACGGCAATCCGTCCTCCGTCGCACAGGGCCAGTGCTCCAATTCGCTAAACTATAACACCAACTCCTGCGGTGCCTTGCAGATCAACGTGGATTTGCAGCCGGGAGAAGAGAAAGAAATCGTCTTCCTCCTGGGACAATATGACGAGCAGGGTGCGTCCGAAATTCTCAGCCATTATAAAGATCTGTCCATCGTGGATAAAGAGCTCGAAGAGCTGAAGGCATTTTGGCACGGCAAGCTTAACCGTTTTCAGGTCCAGACGCCAAGCGAAAATCTGAACAGCATGATCAATACTTGGAACGCCTACCAATGCTTCATCACCTTCATTTGGTCCCGTGCCGCCTCCTTCCAATACTGCGGTCTGCGCAACGGACTCGGCTATCGAGATACCGTGCAGGATATTCAAGGCATCATTCATCTGGATCATGAAATGGCTCTCGAACGCCTGAGACTAATGATCTCCGCCCAGGTGTCCAACGGCGGCGGTCTTCCGCTCGTGAAATTCGACCATAACCCCGGGCATGAGGGCACGCCCGACGACCCGAAATACGTGCAGGAAACCGGCCATCCCCATTATCGTGCCGACGATGCTCTGTGGTTGTTCCCGACCGTGATTAAATACTTGAAGGAAAGCGGTAACTGGGGCTTTACGGATGAAGTGATTCCTTATTCGGATCACGGTGAAGACACGGTTTACGAGCATTTACGCCAGGCACTTCAATTCAGCTTGGATCGCATGGGTGAACACGGCATGCCGGTCGGGCTCTACGCCGACTGGAACGATTGTCTGCGCCTGGGAGCTAAGGGGGAATCGCTCTTTGTGGCCTTCCAATTGTACATGGCCTTCAATGTGTTCATGGAGATTGCGCAGAACAAGAACAAGCCTGACGATGTAGAATGGGCACAAGGTCTGCTTGATGAGCTGGACGCGAACATTCAGAAGCATGCCTGGGAGGATGATCAATTCGTCCGTGGTTTTACGGAAGATAACTATACCATCGGCTCCTGGGAGAACGATGAGGCACGTATCTGGCTGAATCCGCAGAGCTGGGCCGTATTAAGCGGCGCAGCCCGTCCGGATCAGGCGAAGCTCGCCATGGACAAAGTGTACGACAATCTGCGGACCGAATACGGCACCATGTTATGCTATCCGCCGTTCAAGGAATACGGGATGCCTGTAGCACGGATGGTCCTTTTCAACGCATCAACCAAGGAGAATGCCGGCATCTTCAGCCAGCCGCAAGGATGGCTCATTTTGGCGGAAACCCTAATTGGCAACGGGGATCGCGCGTTTCAATATTTCCTGGATTGCAGCCCGGCAAGTATGAACGATAAAGCTGAAATCCGCAAACTCGAGCCCTACGTGCACGGGCAGTTCGTCGAGTCCAAAGACAGCCCGTATCAAGGCCGGGCGCATGTCCACTGGCTCACCGGCACCGCCTCGACGGTAATGGTCTCCTTGGTAGAGGGTATCATGGGGATTCAACCGCAGTTTGACGGCCTTCGGATTAATCCGTGCGTTCCCTCCGACTGGAAGGACTTCTCCATGGTGCGGGAATTCCGTGGCAAGAAGCTGAACATTCAGGTGGAGAACAAGAACGGTGTACAAAAGGGAGTTTCTCATATCGTTATTAACGGCGAAGAAATTCAAGGCAATCTGATTCCGGTCGCCAAAATGGAAGCCGAGAACCATGTACGAGTTATTATGGGGTAAGGGATAAGCAGCAACCTCTGTCCGCTTCGGATAGAGGCTGCTTTCTTTTGTCTCCTTAATCAGGGTGATCTTATTGAGAAAAGTATTACATAGTATATATTGATTATCACTTTGTGAACGTATAATAGTAGTAATTAGCTTCCTTGTACCTACTTAAATCCAATATGAGCAAGGTGCGTGAGAAATGGATAAAATCATTGAGGTATCCAATCTGCATAAGTCTTACGGTAATGTTCACGCTGTGAAAGGAATTAGTTTTTACGTAGAAAAGGGGAAGCTATTCGCATTCCTTGGACCTAACGGTGCGGGCAAATCCACAACGATTGACATCATTTGTACTTTTCTGAAGCAGGACAGCGGAGAGGTAAGCTTAAATGGCCACGAGTTAGGCAGAGAAGATGATCAAATCCGTTCCGCCATCGGGGTGGTATTTCAGGACGGACTGCTGGATCCGCTTCTGACCATTGAAGAGAATCTTAGAATTCGCGGAGGGTTTTATGGGCTAAAGGGTGCTGCACTGGACGATGCAGTCCATAATGCAGCTACCGCAACAGGCGTATCTGATTTATTGAAGCGTCATTATGGGAAGCTATCGGGGGGTCAGCGTAGACGTTGCGACATTGCAAGAGCTCTTGTCAACACGCCTACAATTCTCTTTTTAGATGAACCCACCACCGGTCTTGATCCGCAGACTAGAAAAAGCGTATGGGAGACAATCATGCACCTGCAAAGGAAAACAGGAATGACCGTTTTTCTTACCACGCATTATATGGAGGAAGCTGCCGAAGCGGATTATATCATTGTCATTGACGATGGCCAAATTGCCGCAAAGGGTACTCCTGCAGAGTTAAAGGAAAATTACTCCCATGATAAGCTATCTCTGATTTGTACAAATATCGACCAGGTGTGCCTCCTATTAGATGAACAAAATGCATCTTATACCTGTATTGCTGACCGAGTCGTGATTCCATTGCCATCAACCATGGAAGCACTGCCGATGATTCACGCCTGCAAGGATCACATTCGAGGTTTTGAGGTTACAAGCGGGACCATGGATGATGCCTTCATCGGTATAACAGGCAAGGAGGTGCGGGAATGATTGGATTTACAAAAAGAAACCTCAAAGTATTTTTCAGAGATAGGTCTTCCGTATTCTTCTCTCTGCTAGCCGTATTTATTATACTCGGACTCTATGTATTGTTTCTCGGCGATGTGTGGACCTCCGATCTTAATGATGTGCCGGGTGCGAGAGAAATGATGGACAACTGGATTATCGCGGGAATGCTGGCAGTAACCACATTCACGACGTCTATGGGTGCGTTCGGCATCATGATCAATGATAAAACACAGAAAATCACGAAGGACTTCTATTCCTCACCGTTAAGCAGAAATAGTATTGCAGGCGGATACGTTCTTAGCGCATTTATCATTGCACTGATTATGAGTGTTGTTACGCTTGTGCTTGGTGAAATCTATATCATCGCTAATGGCGGGACTATGATGAGTCTGCCGGTCTTGCTGAAGGTGCTCGTATTAATTGTACTTTCAGCCTTTGTGAATACAGCCATTATATTCTTTATTGTGTCTTTCTTTAAAAGTCAAAATGCCTTCGCAACGGCGAGCACGGTTATTGGAACGCTGATTGGCTTTATAACGGGAATCTATCTTCCTATTAGCATGCTCCCGGGAGGAGTGCAATGGATTATTAAGCTGTTCCCGGTTTCCCATGCAGCAGCTCTGTTCCGTCAAGTCATGATGGAGACGCCCATAGCCTCATCCTTTGAAGGAATGCCCTCAGAGAACGTTGCTGAATTCAAGGATATGTTGGGCGTAACCTTCAAATTTGGCGATTATACAACGACCGCCACAGCAAGTATCCTTGTTCTGATGGTTACCGCCGTAGTATTTTATGGATTATCTGTGTATAGGGCATCATTGAAGAAAGTATAGGTCCCTGACCGGATAAAACACCAGCAAAAATCCACAACCTCATTCGGTTGTGGATTCTCTGCTTTATTTTACTTCCTTCCCCGTAAAGAGCGATACTCTCGCTTTTACCAGCTCGGTGTATTCCTTCTCCATCTTCTCGGCTCCGACTTTATCCAACTCGGCGAGGAAATCGTCATAAATTTGGTCGAACTTATCCGCTTTAGCCAAGATTGCCTCTGGAATTCTCTTTTGGATGATATCTTGGGTTTTCTCATAAATGACCTGGTAGTCGCCGTCCGTAGGAGTCTGCATATTGTACAAGGCGCCCCACTCTTTGACAGGAAGCTCCTCTTCGCTTGGGAACAGATCCTTCCATGTCTTTGCGTTATAAGCGGCTAACGTCTCCTTTTCGGCATCCGAATATTTGGCGATGATTTGTTCCGGGAAATTGGTTGTATAGTAATTGCCTGTGGCATCTTTAACGCCATCCCCGTAACGCGGAGCAAAGGTCGTATACAAATCGACACCCGTTTCTTTTGAGAAAGTGCTGGCATCGTTGACTTTTTTGTTGAGAACATCGGCAGGAATGACACGGGTGCCGTTCTCGACGTTATATTGCTTACCCTCAATCCCCCAGTTTCTTAGCACTTGACCTTCATCCGAGGCCAGCCAGTCAAGGAACTTGATCGCGCGAACCGGATCCTTACAAGCGGTCGTAATGCTAATGCCATAACCGTCAACCCCAAAAGATTGCATAGCATGATCCTTGTATTCTTCGCTCAGTGTAACCGGAAAGTGCGCATACGTGTATTCGTTTTTGCCGGCGGCTTTCAGCGCATTCTCGGCTTCGCCGTATTCCCAGTCCACCGAAGTCAAGCCCAGTACACGGCCACTGGCGATTTTCGCCTTATATTGATCTTCCTTTTGGACAAAAGAATCTTTATCGAGTAATCCTTCATTGTACAACTTGTTCAACCAGCGAAAATACTCTTTTTCTACCGGCCGTTTATAGTGAAGCATCGCCTCATAAGTTTCGGGGTCTACATGATATTCGCCGTCATTCATGCCGCCCGTTGTATTATTGGCCTGGTTGGTGACCGTAATCATCACTTTCCAACCATCCGCATTCAGCGTCAGCGGAATCGTAGGCTGTCCGTCCGTAGTCGGGTGCTTCTCTGCGTACTCCCTTAGTACATTTTCAAAGTCGGTGACTGTTCTGATTTTCGGATAACCCAGTTCTTTCAGTACACGATGCTGAACTTGAAACCCATTCGTAGCATCAAAATATTGCTGGCCAACCCCGATATTGGTCGGAATTGCATAGATAGACTGATCTTCATTGCTGTATTTCAAGCGATTCATGTTTTCGCTCATGATCTTTTTAATATTAGGGGCATGCTCCTCGATCAGATCCGTGAGATCTAGAATAGCTTCCGTATCCACCAGTTTACCGAGTTCGCCCTTGGCGAAAATGAGATCCGGATAATCGCCGCTTGCCGCCATCAGTGAGATTTTGTCTTGCCCTCCGCCGCTGCCTACATCAAACTCTGCATTAAGAGTAACTCCGGTTTTCGCCGTAATTTCCTTACCCACTTCATCCTGCATGTTGTTCCAGTTCGGGTTCGCATCAGCACCAAAAAAGGTAAATGAGATTGGGCTAGTATCGTCTCCACCGGTCGAATTCCCTGAATTCACGGCTTTATTTCCCGAACTGCCGCAGCCTGCGGTTAAGAGTAACGTACTTGCCAATAAAAGGACTCCAAATTTTTTGTTTAAGCTTCGCATCAAATCATCCTTCCCCCTGTATATTTCTCGGTCCAAACTCCGGTTGAATACGCTTACACCCCTTATTCTATCGCATCGGTTTGAGGCAAACCTTGATTTTCAAGTCATTCAATAGCATGATATAGACATGAATTAACCTAGTTAGGTGGTGTTCATTTTGACGGATGTATATTTGAACTGGTTTACGATGGATGAACATTTTCCCTTTTTCATTCAATACGGAGGGCATGAGGAAGACACCTTTGATCATAGTCACGTGGACTTTTCCGAACTGGTCATTGTCCTAAATGGACACGCTACTCATATCGTCAATAATGAAGAATCCTTTATTAAAAAGGGTAACGTCTTTGTTATTAACGGCAGCACATCTCACGCCTATAAAGAGCCGCAGGATTTTAAGATTTGCAACATTATGTACAAACCGGAGATGCTTGAATCCGCCGCTCATGATCTTCGAACGTTAAACGGCTTTCAGGCGCTGTTTATTCTGGAACCTTTTTATCGAAATATCACCACTTATAAGAGCAAGTTGAATTTGAATATTTCAAGCCTGGAGTATGTTACGAACCTCATCTCGTTCATGATTGAGGAATATAAGGCCAAACTTCCCGGTCATCAAACCATGCTCACTTCACGCTTTATGGAACTCGTCGTCTATTTATCCAGACATTATGACAATGGCGAAAAAGACTTGGACAGCGCGATGATGCATCTTGCGAATGCGGTCTCCTATATTGAAGATCATTACCTCGATCCCATCACGCTGGAGGAAATCGCCGAAAAATCGAATATATCCGTAAGACACTTAAACCGGATTTTTAAAGCCTATTATCAAACGACGCCGATCTCTTATCTTCAGCGTCTTCGCCTTGAAAGAGCGTGCATGCTCTTAAAGCAAACCCATCTTTCGGTAACGGATATCTCCTATGCGTGCGGATTTAACGATAGCAATTATCTCGCCCGCCAATTCAAAAAGGCCTACGGCCTGTCCCCGCAAGCCTACCGAAAAAACCGGTGAATTTAATTCACCGGTTCATAATCAAACCAATCAAAATACGCTGGAGTAGCTTGCTCCGATTTACTCGTGGCATACATTGCCACAAACACGCCGGTAAAACCGCCTGCTACTTCTGTGGAAAGCAGATGAGTTTCACCCCAGCCCATTTCAGACAGCTTCGAATCCATCGTTTGGAATGAAGCTTCAAATTTCTCAGGTAGGGCTTTAATCTGAAGCACTACCACTCCCTCGGGACAATCGCGCATCTCTTCTACCTTCATCGATCCGACCGTCCGGCGGAAAATAATGACCTTACGGCCGTCCTCGCGCCTTACCGCAAGATCGTAATGATGCTTCTCATTCTTAAAAACGGTTAGACCCGCCTCTTCCCCCTCGTTCAACGGTTCAAATTCCATCGCCGCCTGAATATCGCTGGAGAAGTGACAAAGCCGCCGCCCTACAAAGGCCGGAGAACCGATATCGTTCAAAGACACTTGATTCCCATGCAGAACAAGGTAACCCGGACGTTCTTCCAACGACCAGCAGCTTGGGTGGGGATTTCGCAAGAAGGTCCATTCCAATCCTAGGCGGGATTCGGTAAAGTCATCTCTTACCGGCTTCTCCGACCAACGAACCTCCGGTAACTCCGGCGCGTCCATGAGGGGATGAATGTGGCCGGCATCGCCAACGATCGGCCATCCGTCCGCCGTCCAGGTTACATTCGCGAGGAATACCTCTCTCCCCAGATGGTGCCCGTATGGGTAAGAAACGGGTCTTATTCCCAAGCAAACCGCCCACCAGCTGCCGTCCTGGGCTTGGACCAAATCCGCATGGCCGGTTGCTTGTATTTGGTTATCCATGCTTCGGTTTGAAAGAATAGGATTATGCGGACAGGATTCATAAGGCCCGTACGGATCTCTGCTTCTAGCGATAGTCTCCATATGCCCGTATTCGGTCCCGCCCTCGGCGATCATCAGATAATACTGGCCATTGATTTTGTATAAGTGAGGCGCTTCAGGATGTGCCCCTCCCGATCCTCCCCAGATCAGGCGGCTCTCCGTCAGCATTTCTCCGGAATCGATATCAATTTCACATTGATAGATAGCGCCGTTACATGCCGATTGAAAATACACGCGGCCATCATCGTCGAACAAAAGAGAAGGATCTATGCCGTCCTGAGCAACCTGAATCGGCTTCGACCACGGACCTGCCGGATTCATCGTTTTGACGTAGAAATTCCCCATTCCGCTTACATTCGTGGTCACCATATAGAACCAGCCCTTATGATAGCGAAGGGTAGGCGCATAGATTCCTCCCGAACTCCATGATTTAGCGAGCGGCAGTTGCTCCTCCGTTGTTAAGCAATGACCCATCTGCTCCCAATGAACCAGATCCTTGCTATGAAAAATAGGCACACCCGGAAAATATTCAAACGTACTTGTGACCAAATAATAGTCGTCACCTACCCGGCAAATACTTGGGTCAGGATGAAAGCCAGGGATAACGGGATTTGTAAACTGCATCCATTGCACTCCTGTCTAAATCGATTTTTGCAACATGGTATACCACTCCATCCCCATTATATTTCACACCATGAATCAAAACCTTCATTTTTAAGTCATGCAACTAGCATGATCTAGACATGAAAATTACCTCAACCCTATCAGACGAATGTCATTAAGCTCTTCAGGTGTCATCAAACCGGATTTATAAAGATTCAAATATTCCTGAGAGACACTTTGGTTGAAAATCAACAAATCATCGGTATTTAGGGTCACCGGAACCCCATGCTCATATAGATTGCGAATGGGGTGGGTATCATAGCTCTCCGCCACACCGAGCATAATATTGCTTGTTGGACAAACATTCAATTGAATGTGATTCTCGGCTAACCATCTCATGATCTGAGGTGAACTGGCTGCCGCAACCCCATGATGGACTTCCTGAAGCTCCAACTCTTCGACGGCCTCCATGACCTGATCGGCGGTGCCAAACTCCCCCACATGAGCTTTTAGAGTCAGACCCGCAGCCTTTGCTGCTTTGTAAATAGATTTGAAGCCTGCTATTGGCTGAGCAAATTCATCCCCGCAGATATCGATCGACCGAAACCATTGGGAAGCGAGTATAGTATCCAGACGGGCATATACTTCATCCACATTGCAGGCCCGGTCCAAGGCAAGTTCGGGCAGAAACCTCGTTTGGGGAATATAACAACGATGGAAATCATCCATGATCCGCGAAAAAGACTCCATCCCTCCCAAGTTATCAATCTCATTAAGCCCAAAGCTTAAAGCCAATTTCACGATATGATCTTCCGCCGCCTGTACAAAGGAAGCTTCGATGCGCTTTAGATAGCCTTGAATACCCGGACAATGCACCTTCACATGTTCAACGAACCAGTTCTGCATTCCATGTAACGATTGAAACGGCTCTGTCGGCGGTTGAATGCTGACCTTGGCCCATTCCCCAATATATTGAATCGTTCCTCCCCGACCGGCGTGGTTGTGCAAATCGCTTTTTGCTATGCCTTGCAACCCCGTAAGAGATTCATTCGTTAAGCTATCTATAAATGCTTGTTTATTAGAGAACTCCTCAGTCTCAAGTGATAGTGGCACTCCCAACAATCCTTTCAAAGTTCTGGAATAGGGTCAATCAATCCTGTTTAACATGACACGATCCATGAAAAATAGGCATTTGGGTGAGTTGGCACAATATTCAAAATTCATTTAGTATATGATACAGTAATCAGGTACAAGAACACAGTATACGAATATCCACTAAAGGAGTTAAATTTGCAAAATGAAATCTAACAAAATGATTCTACTATTTTCACATCTTGCTCTTGCCTCGTTCTTACTAAGTGCATGCCAATCCTCATCTTCTCAACCGGTTACTGAGGAACAAACGACTAAAACCGAAGTTGTTCAGAACACAGAAGACTTATCGAGTAATTCCGACAACCAAATACCCGAATATTTACCCAGCGGCTTTCCACTACCGGAAGATGCGGTCATAGAAATGTCGCTTTCAGATCTTAAAGATGGCAAAAAGGCTGCATTGCTCGTTTATATGACGAAGGAAGAAGATTTGGAGTCCCTGTCGGAATTATACGAGGACTATTTCAAATCGCAAAATTTAGAGGATTCGCAATATATTCTTAATGACAGGAACCTTCTTATCATGGGAAAAAATATGGAACAGGGATACGATTGGGCTCTGAAAGGAGGCATACTAATCGACGATTTAGGCGTACAGGTCACCGTCAATTGGTCCGAATTATAATTAGGGGCTGTATATGTAGATTGTTACTCCAGTAACACAACTGCGATTCCGATAATCAATCCGTAGACGATTTCTTTAACAGCACTCAATGGAGAGAGGTCTTTGCCAATTGGGCTACAGAAGTAAGGGGTAACTATTTACTTCGCACGGAGCCCTTATTTAATAATCAGCGTTAATTAAAAAGGGGGTGTCCCAAAAGTCATCGTAGATGACTGACGGACACCCCGTTCAGCATATCGAGGCGAATCATGACTATGCAAAGCCACCATTCGCCACCGCATGTCCCTGCGTACGAGAAGCAAATAACTATCTATTTTTCCCCGTAGCACCATTAAGTTGATCGGCAAGTGCCACTGCGGCGGAATAGCCGGAGCTCCAGGCCCATTGCAGGTTATAGCCGCCGCAATCCCCATCCACATCCATCACTTCACCAGCCAAAAAGAGCCCCGGCACGAGCTTCGATTCTAGCGTTCCTTCTCGTAACTCTGTCGTATCGATGCCGCCGGCCGTTGTTTGGGCATTCGGGAAACCATTGGTATCGGTCACGATGAAATCCCAATGCTTCATGAGCCGACACAAGGCATCCCTGGTCTTCCACGATAGATCCTGACACAGCAGATTCGACTCCGGATCGATTCCCGCCTCTTGTAACAGGACAGGGATCAGCTTCTTGTTTACGATACCGATCAGGGAGGCCGCAACCGTCCGGTGTCCGAACATTCCCCAATGCGTACCCAGAAAATCGGCGACTTCTTCCTCTGTCCGGTCCGGCATCATGTCAAGCGACAAGATCACCTTTTCTCCTCGTGCGAGTTGAGCCGCGGCCTTCCGGCTTAATTGAAGAATCGGCGGACCGGAGGCTCCGTAGTTCGTAAACAGAACTTCTCCATCTTCGCTGCGGATGACTTCGCCATTTACGATAATGTGACCCAGTCCTTCGAATTTGACACCGGACAACTCCTTCAGATACGGGCTATCCAGCTTCAATTGAACGATTCCGGGTACCGGATCGATGAGAGTGTGTCCCAGTCGCTGGGCAAGTGTGTAGCCGGATCCATCCGTCCCTGTCTTTGGAGCGGTAAGACCGCCCGTACAAAGGAAGAGATAATCGCTGGTATAGGTGACCTGTCCTTCCGCCTCCGTCTCACACTGAATCGTGAACCTCGGATGTTCCTTTGATACGGTAACATCCAATACTTTGGTTTTGAAGTAGATCGGAACATTCCGATCCTCCAGGGCAATCCGGAAAACTTCTAACACCGATGCAGCCTGCAGCGACGCCGGATACATTCGGCCATTCTCAATCGCGATCAGCGGAAGGCCGAGTGTGTTAAAGAAATCGACCGTTTGCCGAACGCCGAATTGCTGCAGCACAGGCAGCGGAAATTCGGCTTGATTGCTGTGATATTTGACCGATAAATTGACCGCTTCGTCCGTCCCCGTTGCCGTGGATTGGTTCGTAATGTTACAGCGCCCGTTGCCTGTCGTGAGTACCTTTTTTCCGACCCGGTCGTTGCTTTCAATGATCGCGGTATCGATCCCCCGGTCTCGCGCAGTAACTGCGGCCATAAGGCCTGACGCGCCTGCACCGATAATGAACAGCTTGTGGTGCATTGTAGATTTCGACTTATACATATGTGTTGAATTCATTCCTTTTTTTAATGGCTTCATTTGAAAATATGTTTCCCTAACGCCATCGCGGCCACATAGCCGGAACTCCAGGCCCATTGCAGATTATAACCCCCGAAGTCGCCGTCGACATCCATCACCTCGCCGGTCAGATAGAGCCCCGGCACGAGTTTGGATTCCAGTGTATCCGCGACGAGTTCTTTCGTAGCGATGCCGCCGGCTGTCGCTTGCGCATTCTCAAAGCTTTGAGTTTCGGTCACTTTAAATTCCCAACTCTTCAATAACTTATAGAAGATCTTTTTGGTTTTCCACGAGAGATCCTGACAGAGCAGTCCTGACTCTTGATCAATTTTCGCTTCCTTCAACATGACAGAGACCAGCTTCTTGTGTAAAAAACCAACGAAAGATTCCGCGACCGTCCGGTGTGCGAACATTCCCCAGTTCATTTCCAGAAATTCGATAACTTCTTCCTCCGTGCGGCCCGGCATCAAATCCACGGATAAGGTGACGGAGTCCCCTTTCGCAAGATGAACGGCAGCCTGCCGGCCAAGCTGTAGAATCGCAGGGCCCGAGAAACCGTAATCGGTGAAATGAATTTCGCCGGTTTCACTGCGGACGATTTTGCCGTTTACGAGGATGTGGGCTCGTCCTTGGAGTTTAATGCCGGATAGCGCCTTCTGGTATGGATATTTCACCTTCAGTTGCACGATGGCCGGAAGAGGCTTCACCATGGAGTGCCCCAGTCGCTGGGCAAGCGTATACCCGGACCCATCTGTCCCCGCATTCTGGCCGGTAAGGCCACCCGTACAAAGAAACAGATAATCACTGGTATAAACAACCTGCTTCTCAACCTGCTCCTCTGTCTCAGTTCGGCACGTAATCTTAAAGCGTGGATGGTCTGCCGATACGTCGACATCCAGCACTTTGTTGTTAAGGTATACCGGAATGTTCCGTTCCTCTAGAGCAAGCTCGAAAATGTCCACCACCGATGCAGCCTGGAACGACATCGGGTACATAAATCCCTCTTTCAATCTTGTAAGCGGCAGCCCAAGCACATGAAAGAAATCCATCGTTTGACGGATGCCGAATTGTTGCAGCACTGGAAACACAAATTCAGGCTGACTTCCATGATACTTGCGTGATAAAGCCAACCCATCGTCGTCCGAACCCGTCATAGTGGATTCATTTGTAATATTACAACGGCCGTCGCCTGTCATTGCAATCTTCTTGCCAATCCGGTCGTTCCCCTCCAGAATGGCGGTATCGATACCCAAATCCCGCGCAGTAACGGCGGCCATGAGTCCTGATGCACCCGCGCCGATAATAATCAACTTGTGGTGCAAGGAAGTCTGATCATCGTGCATGATTATTCAATGCACCCCTTGTCCAATGGATTTATATATAGAAAATATATTTTCTCTGAATGAAACAGCTCTAAATCTAATTATAACATAGGAGTATCCACCACATAATCCCGACGGAGTGTTCCTGACATCACGTTCCATTACAGTAATGCCCCAAATATAGCAAAAATCCACAACATTATGCGTTGTGAATCAATGGCTAGAGGCATTTCTCCTTCAATCTTCGCAACCTACCGCAGGCTGGCCAACTTCTCCAGAAAGTCCGCCACGATTTTGAGCGACGCAGCATCAAAACTTGTCATCAATTCCATCGCTTTAAGATCCTGCTCCAGGTGAAATAACCGATGCAGTTCGGCCAATTCGGCGCCGAGCGGAGTCACGGAGAAATAAATTTCTTTCAGGTTGTCCGGCAGTTGGGTTTTCCGAATCAGACCCTGATCCAGCAATTTGCGGGTGATTTTGGAGACAGCGCCTTTCGTGATCTCCATATCGCGGGCAATATCAATCCCTTTAATACTTTCATGCTTCCGGATGACGTCCAAAACATGCAAGCTTGAAATAGAAAGGCGGGGGAGCAGCTTTTTTAGCCGGTCGTCGGAGATATGCTCCATGAGCCAAAGCCGATCCTGATCCTCGTCGGTTTCGCTAATGAGGATTCGGTATATAGACTTTTCGATGCGGTTTTTGAGTTGAAGCAACTCATCATTCATATCTGGCATAAGGCAAGCCTACCTTTTTTCTTTTTATTATATCATGGTTTCCCAGGAAACAATTTGACAGAACGTCTTTTGCTTGTTATTATTGTTTCCATGGAAACCATTCGATGAAACACGGTCTTCATATAACTTCTATACAAACCATCTATTTGGAGGGAATTATAATGAATGAGGTCATCCAAGTGATCCGCCAGCATCGCTCCATCCGTAAGTTTAAAGATAGTCCGTTGACAGGCGAGCAAATCGAAGCCATTGTTGATGCAGCGCAAATGGCGCCAACCTCGGCGCATATGCAGCCGTTCTCGATCATCGGCGTTACCGAACAGGAACTGAGGAAGAAGATCGCGGTACATTCGAATAATCCGTCGATTGAGAAATGCGGGTACTTTTTTATTTTTTGTACTGATCTTCATCGGATGATGTTGGCCGCCGGCCCGGACCAACAAGAAAAAATGGCCCGTAACCTGAGCTACTCCTATTTTTACCAAACCGCTGTGTTGAGTGCCGCGCTTGCCCTGCAAAATGCCAATGTGGCGGCTGAATCAATGGGACTCGGAGCCGTGATCATCGGCGGAATTAACGAGGCCCTGCCCGCACTGGACGAATGGCTTGGCCTGCCGGACTTCGTCATTCCTTTGGCCGGTCTTGCAGTAGGCGTTCCCGACGAGCTCCCCGAGCAAAAGCCGCGGCTGCCGCAGTCCGCCGTCTTTTTTGAAAACCGGTATGAAGATGATCTTGATCTTAAAGCAAAGGTTGAAGAGTATGATCGGGGAATCGAGGAGTATTACGCCTCACGAACGAACAACAAACAAAAGGTAAGCTGGTCCGGAAAATTCATCGCTATGCTGGATAAAGATATGCCGCTTAGCGGGTATACGGAATACGTGAAGAGCAAGGGATTTGATCTGAAGTAAGGAAGCATAACTCCGATACCCCTAGCTTTGTAGAGCAAAAATCCACAACCGGATTCGGTTGTGGATTTTGTAGTAGGCAGGCGACCCGTGGTATTTAAATAGTCACCTCTGAAATTACCAACTCAAATTTTGTTTTTGAATTTCGGCAACAGCCGGGTTTTTAATAAGCAAACCGCCATCTGCACTAATGACTTGACCTGTAATAAATGCGGATTCATCACTAGCTAAAAACACAGCCAAATTTGCAATATCCATAGGATTACCAATACGCGGTGTGCATTTTACATCTGTATAGATGTCAATTAATTTTCTTAATGGCTCTGGCGCATGTTCTACAACCGACTCGTTTAGTACCATACCTGGTGCAATTGCATTGCAACGAATATTTTGTTTGCCATATTGAACCGCCGTTGACTTCGTTAACGATATAACCCCTGCTTTTGCAGCTGCGTATGCGGATTTCCCAAGCTCACTAACCAATCCTCCCATTGAAGAAGTATTGATGATCGACCCTCCACCATTTTCAAGCATGACTGGAATCGCATATTTTGTTCCTAAAAGAACCGATCTTAAATTAAACCGCATCGTTTCATCCCATTCGAACACATCCATGCCCACTACATCTACATCACCTTTAAAATCAAGGCGAGCCGCATTATTGTGAAGAATGTCCAAGCGACCAAATTCATTCTTAGCTGCTAAAACCATTTCTTCTATTTTTTCAGGTGAGCCAATATCAACGTACTGGGCAAGTGCTATTCCACCCGCAGCTTCAATTTCCGCAACAACTCGCTTAGCACCCTCCATGTTAATATCGGCAACAACGACTTTAGCTCCTTCTTGTGCAAACAACTTCGCTGTTGCTTCTCCCATTCCGGAGGCTGCTCCAGTTACGATGCCTACTTTATTCTCTAAACGACCCATTATGAATTCCTCCCTTTGACTATTTATAATGCATATGGAATGTATAGTATATCATCTAATTTACACTAAGTAAAATAGTTAACATTTAGAGATCTATTATATCTACTGATGGCTTGATCGCATTTACTTGTGACAAAACTCGATTTGCAACCGGTACTGAGTTAGTTATTGATGGAGGTTAGACTACCCTTGAAAATCAAAAAAATTCCTTAATGACACGAAAAATATCGTAATTGCGTCATTAAGGAATTATTTATTTTTCTAATTTAAACGATAAGTTGAATCTCGTCCGTGAATGGACCTTTTAAAGATATTCGTAGTAACAACATCGTCATTTCCTCGGCAGAAAATTTATAATTATTCTGTATCCACCATAAAATACTCTCAAAATAAGCTCCAACTGCATAATTAATTGCAAATTCCAAGGGTATACTTATCTTGTTTTTTTCCTCCGAATTTACAATTCGAAGTCCATCCTCAATGTAGTTTTTTAATATGCTCTTTAATTCATTAATAAAATCGTAATCCGGACTGATAAGAAGGAATGAATGGTAAAATATAGCGTTATCTAAAATATGTTGAAATAAATTTACCATATTAATCGGCAAATTATTAATCCCCACATCTTCGACTCTCATCTGTTTATTTATCACTAACATTTCATTTAACTCTTGTAACATTTCTTTATACATAGCTGTTCTCAAAGAATTGACATCATTATAAAGCTTATAAAAGGTAGGCCTTGTCACGCCAGCTTCATCACATATTTCTTTAATGGAAAGAGTTGAATTCGTAGTCATCATTAGCGCCAAATACGCTTCATGAAGCTTCTTTTTAGAACGCAGTTGTCTTGGATCAAGCTTTTCACTCAAAGCATTATCCTCCTATAATCTAGCGCAAATACTTTTACTGTATTATATCATTCCGTCCATCATTTTATTAAACAACTCTATAATTTATACACGCTTGGTGGTGAGTGGCTTCCGCTTGAAACGCAAAATCCACAACCGCATTCGGTTGTGGATTTGTAGTCCCAGTAATATTATCTTAATTCTCAAGGGATATTTGCGTTTCTCCAATTTTAAAATCCTAAGCGGGTGATGGGAATCGAACCCACGCTATCAGCTTGGAAGGCTGAAGTTCTACCATTGAACTACACCCGCAAAATATCAACAAAAAAATAATGGTCGGGATGACACGATTTGAACATGCGACCCCCTGGTCCCAAACCAGGTGCTCTACCAAGCTGAGCTACATCCCGATAATAATACGCCGATGAAGGAAATCGAATCTCCGACCCTATCCTCGGCAAAGCGATACACTATCGCTAAACCAATTCTGAAAAATGGCTGGGGATATAGGATTCGAACCTATGGATGACGGAGTCAAAGTCCGTTGCCTTACCGCTTGGCTAATCCCCAACATGATTTCGAAAGTTATAATGGGGCGATCGATGGGACTTGAACCCACGAATGCCGGAGCCACAATCCGGTGCGTTAACCCCTTCGCCACGACCGCCATAAACCTTCTTATTCCGTTTGAAACTTGCCAGAGACAACAGAGATTGAACTCACGGTTATCCTCAAAATTTCGAATACCGTGATCTGCCAATTTCTTCACACTGGCATCTTCAATTGATAAAAAATGGCGCGCCCTAAGAGATTCGAACTCCTGACCTTTTGATTCGTAGTCAAACGCTCTATCCAGCTGAGCTAAGGGCGCAAATTATGGAGCGGACGACGGGAA
>DJTQ01000251.1:982-14325 GCA_002439285.1 Paenibacillaceae bacterium UBA6304 | reverse complement strand
CGATACCCACCCCCGCCAATTGGTCAATCTTAAATATTTCATGCAGCAGCTGCCCGATCTCCTTCTCCTGTTTGGTGCCGAGAATGTTGCCCAGCTTACGGATATCTTCCTTTGGAACCGCATAGTACGGTCGTTTTGCAGGCAGCTCCTTAAACCAAATCAGGTGCGTCTTCGGATAAATGAACGTGTAGCTCAAGGATTCCACCGCCTGCCTGTAACATTTGGTGAGATCCTGTAAGCGGCCGCCTTCTTCACTCACTCCAACCAATAAACCGTCGAGCTCCTTCTCATCTGCCAAAATCGATAGCTCCGCAAATTTACGTTGCGGCCCTCCTATCAGAACGACTCTACCCTCCCGATCCAGCAGAGACACTTTCAATTGACCTTCCACAGTTTTAAACATATGCTCGGCAAGCGACTTCAACTCATCCTTCTTCATCCTGCTGCCGTCCTCATATTTATAAGTCAGCACGGCAACTGAAAATGGAGAACTGTACCGCTCAAAATCTATTTCAGAGCTTAACCTTCTTGCATCCGCTTCGGTAAAATCCTCTAACATCATCAAATCCAGCAGTATTCCCGCTTGGACCTGTTGCCTGTAGCTCTCCGTGACAGCTAACTGTTCCGCCATTTGTGTGCGTTTGACCAGGTTATCCTTGCATTTCTGCAGCGCTCCGAACAATTCGTCACGGCGGATGGGCTTCAACAAATAATCGACAGCTTGATAACGGATCGCAGCCTTGGCATATTCGAAGTCTTCATACCCGCTTAAAATAATGACCAACGGCTGTCCGGTCTGAACACTCGGCAGCGGTTCTGCCGAAATCTGCTCAATCAGGGCAATCCCATCCATAACAGGCATGCGAATATCCGTAATGATAATTTCCGCACCTTCGGTCCGGTATAATTCGAGCGCCTCGGCCCCTTGAGTTGCCGAGATCACTTCAAATTCCTCCGGAAACTCGCGTTCTATCATCGTCTTTAAGCCGAATCGGATATTCTTCTCATCATCGACGATCATCAATTTTGTCATCCGTGCCTACCCTCCCAGTTAACAGCACTTTTGGTAATGTCATGATTATCCGGGTAAACCGCCCCTGCTCACTGAATACCTTCAAACCATACTCTTGCCCGTAATAGATCCTGATCCGCTCTTGCACGTTGCGAAGGCCAATGCCGTGTGAGCCTGACTTAGTCCCGAAACCGCGGGGAACTTTCTCCATCAGACCGACCGACTCCAATTCCTGATTCAGCCCTCTCAGAGCTTCCTCTTCGATCCCGACACCGTTATCAGTCACGATCATCCTCACTACATTCTGCTCCCATTCATCCACCTGAATCGAGATTTCCCGGGTCCCTGGATCTTCTCCCGTCCAAGCATGCTTTACGGCATTCTCGACAAGCGGTTGAAGCGACATCTTGAGCACCTCCAGTTCCATGTCATCGGGAGGTATATCAAGCCGGAGCTGAATGGGCTCATCAAATCGGATATTCATAACCTCTGTATAGTTCTCGATATGCCGGATTTCATCGCGAAGCTTCACATATTCCCCGGACCATTTGAAGTTGTATCTCATCATCC
Organism: Paenibacillaceae bacterium UBA6304; assembly: GCA_002439285.1. Taxonomy (GTDB): domain Bacteria; phylum Bacillota; class Bacilli; order Paenibacillales; family Paenibacillaceae; genus Fontibacillus. The sequence goes on along the minus strand of DJTQ01000251.1, from coordinate 12,743 downwards.
CGCCGAGAGAAGTCAGCGCATCGGAGATGGCCCTTTGGTTCTCGATCTCGGCCAACATTTTAATATTTTCTAATGTATTGTACAGGAAATGAGCGTCAATTTGGTTGTGAAGCGTGCGCAGTTCCGCCTCTTTGGTCAATGCTTGCTTATACACAGCCTGCGCTACCAGCGTATTGACGGTATTCATCAACTTCGAGAAGTGATGCGCTAGCTCTCCCACCTCACCGCCGCCGCGGATAACGATCCCGCTGTATGTCTCTCCCTTGCGGACCTTCTTCATCTCCTCGGTCAGCAGGCGAAGATTCTTTAGGATAAAAGCATTCAAAATATAGGCAATGACGGTTACGAGCGTGATAAAACCGATGTTGGCTCCGATCAATAAATTACGTGTATGTGATATTTCCTCCAGTACACTGTCCATAGATACGATATTGAGCAAATCCGCGTTGATCCGCTCGATCGGTTTGTGCAGCAGAAGAAATGAGTTTCCGTTTTCGGTGTAATTAATGTCCCACTCCCCGGTTGTTCTGTAATGCTGTAGCCGCTCCTGAATCACCGTACTAATACCCGGATTTGAAGCAAGGAGGGAATTTTCATCCCGGGTAAAAATCTGGGCTTCGCTATCCACAATCAGCATTTGCGATTGGCTATCCTGAATGACCGAGTAGGTTCTGGGGCTAAACTTCTCCAACAGCATGTCTACCTGAACCATACCCACATGATGATTAGCCGGAATGCTCATTTCACGGAGAAGAGACACTTTCGGTGTTAGTGCCGGAGTCTGCCCCTTAAATCGGTTAAGAATATCCGGGTCATTGGAGAGGAAGGACCAGGATTCTATTCCCTTCATTTGCTCTGCCTTCTGGTACCATACTTCGTCAGCCACTCGGCTCTCGCGCAGAAACAGCGGCCAAATTTCAATAATGTTGTTGCTGGAGAACATGCGGAGATGCTCCACATTAGGGTTATAGTATTGAATACGTGTCAGATCTTTGAAGCTGTTATTGCTGAAATTCACCAAATCTTCGGTATTAGGCTCGCTTGTATTAGCCAGATAGTTTCTTACATCCAGATCTTCATACGCGACTTCCATGGCCCGGGTCATGGACTCGATCTGCGTATGAATGTGCAATTCCTCCATATCCAGCAGGGATTGGTTCTTCTCCCTGGCATCGCGCACATACATGTTGTTAATCATTCCATATGAATAAAAGGACACCAACATACTAGGTCCCAAAATAATAAAAATATAGGAAGCAATCAGGCGGCTTTGCAACGAACGGCGCCCAAACCAATACATGAAAGAATCCCATATCCCCGACCAGCGCCTGCTCTTCATTAGCTGATGGCTCCTTTACGTAAACACCCAAAAGCCCGCTGCTCGCGGGCTTTTGGACATGGCTTATTATTGCATGCCAAGCTTCTTCTTGTTCTCTTCATATTTCGTTTGTTGGAAGGCAATGACCTTAGCCAAGCCTAGGTCTTCTTGTTTCTTAGTGTATTCCGCCCAGATTTTATCGAATTCAGCTTCGGAAGAAGCCATTAACAGCTTAGGCAGCGTCTTGCTACGTAAATCTTTGATCTTAGTAAGGATAATCCCCTCATCGGAGTTGGCCAACGGATCCAGCAAGTCGAATTCCGAGACACTCTTCGTCTTACCGCGAGTCCAGTCTTCCAATTGCTTGTATGGCTCAACAGATTCAGGAGTCCATTGATGCGTAATGTTAGTATCCTGCATCATCCAGAATGTGAACGAAGAACCATATTGCTTGTCGAATGCCGCACGGTCACTGTTCATCAGTTCAAATGCTTCAGGTTTAAATTGGTCTTTGCCGTCAATTGTATCATAGCTGACGCCCTTTTCACCAAGATAAAGGTCTTTTTGTCCTTCTTCACTCATCAGGTAGCTCAGGAACTTGATCGCACGAGCTTTGTCCTTAACATCCTTGGAGATCAAGGTTACTGTCCAGCCGGAGATCGAAGGACCATTCACTTGCGGTGCATCCAAGTTGCTGTTCGCAGGTCCGTCTACAGCAATATAGATCTTGTTAGGATCTTGTTGGAACAACGTACCCAATTGAGCTGCAAAGTCTGTACGTTGGTACAACATGGCAAAATAGCGGCCTTGTACGATTTTCTCTTCCATTTGAGCGCGTTTGTCGATAAAGATATCTTTTGCCAGCAAACCTTCCTGGTTAGCTTCACGCAGTGTTTTCAACCAGGTAACGTATTCTGGATCGGTTTCACGGTTGTACAGCTTGCCGTCTTTTTCTCTTGGAATAGCCAAGAAGTTTTGAAGGTAGCCTTCCAAGGAATCATTGCCGGTTGCCGTGAACTCATGCAAGCCGAGCGGAATCATCGGTTGACCGTCGATCTCAGGGTACATTTCTTTTGCTTTCTTCAGAGCAGCAACAAAGCCTTCTGGCGTCCGCATGTCCGGGCTGCCGATCGCTTCATAAATATCCTTGCGGACTACAAAAGTTTGGTTGGATACATAAGTATCGCCATATTTCTCATAGTCTTTTGGAGATGAAGAAGAGTTCGGATATCCGTAGACATTGCCGTCCTCTTGGGTATACCAGCCCAGTTTGTCAGGGTCGGCTACTTTAAAGAAGTATGGATCATACTCTTCAGCTAATTTGTTCAACGGCTCAACGAGGCCGCCTTCGATCATTTTCTTCACGCCGTCTTCATACCAGCCAAGCGTGATGAAGTCAGGCAATTTGCCGGATGCAATCAGCGTATTCAGCTTTTCATTCTCATTACCGGCCGGAATGATAAAGTTAACGTCAACACCTGTCTTTTTGGTAACATACTGGGATGTTGGGTCAACCCCCCATTTATTAGCGAACCAGGCAAAGTTCAAATACCAGTCGAACGTAATCGGAGACGTGTCGGACTTCCAGCCCGGTTCATCAGCCGATGGTGCAGCAGCCGGTTCGGACGGCGTCGCCGTATCCGTCTTGGTGTTGTTAGCGCTTTCTGATTTGGCTGCATTATTACCGTTACCGCCACAAGCAGCCAGAGACAGAACCATGATACATGCCATCAAAAGCATCATCATTTTTTTGGACTTACTTTTCATGCCCATGCTTTTTTACCCCTTTTCTGATTTTGTATAAATGCTATAATGTGCAACTCCAGAACCGCCGTTTGACGGCGGCCAGGAGGAGTTACTGAAATAATGGGGGCTCAATTTGAGATTAGCCCTTGATGGAACCGATCATCATTCCCTTAACAAAGTAACGCTGCAGGAACGGATAAGCAAATACGATCGGAAGTGTCGTAACGACCATCGTCGCCAGCTTGACCGATTGCGAGGTAACCGTCTTGGTTATCGCACTTCCTTGTACCGCGGTCGTCATGATATTAGAGCTGGACTGAGCCACAACCCGATATAGAAAGGTTTGAATCGGCTGCAGTGATTCCTGGTTGACGTAGATAATCCCCGTAAAGTAATCGTTCCATTGATAGACGCCGTGGAATAGAGCGATGGTTGCAAGCACCGGCATAGATACCGGAAGTACGATTTTTAGGAAAATCGTCCAGTCGTTCGCTCCGTCAATTCGGCCCGCTTCCTCTAATCCGTCAGGAATATCACGGAAGAAGGTCATGAAGATGATCAGGTCGAAGAAACTGAACAGTACCGGAATGATATAAACCCAAAAAGTATCAAGTAAGTGCAAATCCCGAATCAGGAGGTACGTTGGAATTAGTCCCCCGGAGAAAATCATTGTGATCGTCCCCAGCAGAATATATAACTTACCACCAATCAGGTCTCTACGCGAGAACGCGTAAGCTACCATGGCCGTGAAGAATACGTGCGCCACCACCCCGAGCAGAGTCTTCCCAATAGTAAGCAGCATCGCGGTCATAATGCCCGGGTTAATGAATACCGCCTTGAAGTTCTCCAGGCTGAACACCCGCGGCCACCAGTATATGCCTCCGAGCATGGCATCCTTGCCATCATTAAATGCATTGATCAATACGTACCAGATCGGATACAACGTAACAAAACAGATAAGAAGCATGCCCAGATTATTCAGAGTATCAAAGACAACTTCACCTTTTGTTCTACGGCTTGATAAAAACATGTGCAGGTCCTCCTTGGCCTAAAACAACGAAGTGTCGTTGAGTTTTTTGGATACTTGGTTCGCAATCAGCAGCAACGTAATCGCAATAACGGATTTAAACAATCCGATCGCCGCAGAGTACGAGTAACGGCCTGAAGAAATCCCTGTGTAATACACGTAATAATCAATAACATTACTTGCACTGTCGTTCAAGGAGTTGCGCAAGACCAGAATCTGGTCAAAGTTGGAGTTCATCACACCGCTGACGGCCAGAATGAACAAGATGCTGATCGTGGCCTTGATCGCTGGAAGCGTGACGTACCACATTTGTTGGAATCGACCGGCACCATCGATCCGTGCCGCCTCGTACATTTCAGGAGAGATGCTCGTAATTGCAGCCAGATAAATGATGGCAGACCATCCGAGTTCCTTCCACACATCCGAAGTAATGATAATGCTCCAGAAATATTTAGGTTCAGCCAGGAATGAAATCGGATGATCAATAAAGCCTAGAGCCATGAAGATCTCATTGAAAATCCCTACATCCGACAACCAGGTTGCAAGGATTCCGCCCAGCACGACCCAAGAGAGGAAGTGAGGAAGGTACGAAATCGTCTGAATTGCCTTCTTGAAGCGTAGCGAGCGAACCTCATTCAGGAAAAGCGCGAATATTATGGGTAGCGGGAACGTCAGTAGCTTGAGCAAGCTGATGCCAAGCGTATTTTTCATGACATAACCGAAATTCTCATCGCTCAGAAATTCCTTGAAATGCTCCAGTCCGGCCCACGGGGCTTCGGAAATGGTTCTGATGATGTCATAGTCCTTAAACGCAATGATGATGCCGTACATCGGAACGTAGTTGAACACGATCATCCAGGCGATGCCGAGTAGCGCCATGATTTGAATATGTCTTTGTGTGTACAGTTTTTTGAGCCATTTTCGCCTCGCGGGAGGAGGCGTCTCTTTTTGTGTCATGGCTGCGGGTTGCGTTGTCTGTTGCATTTCCATCCTATGACCTCCAAGCTGTTCGTTGCCCTTGTGTAAGCACTTTCAAATTAGGCATGTTTTTATTGTACGCCGATTCGAACGGTGGAGTAATGTTCCAGATTTCGTTTCGGGGTACTCATTTTTCGGCTGTCAAAAAACTATCCATTGATTTCCTGAATGGCCCCCATGTATGATGGAACTGAGATGTACTCCCGTATACCGGACATCATTAGTTAAACAACCCGTTTACGGTTCATTTTTAGGGGGTCTTACAGTGGACAAGAAAGTCTATCCTACCCGAATCGAGTCTATGATCAATGCTTCCGCCTTACTGAGTGCCATCGATTTGATGAACGTTGGTCTGGCGATTACCGATCCCAATTCAAAGGACAATCCGCTCGTTTATGTTAACCAAGGTTTCGAGCAGATTACCGGGTATTCCAGGGATGAGGTTTTGATGCGAAATAGCCGGTTTCTTCAAGGCGAAGAGACGGATAAAGAACATCTTGGCGTCATTCGCCGGGCGATCAAAGAAGGACACTCGGATACGGTAACGATCAAAAATTACAAAAAAGACGGGAGCACTTTCTGGAATCAGTTCATCATTAGCCCCATTCTTGATTCGGACGGTAAAACGCTATATTTTATAGGACTCCAGTTCGATGTTACCAAAGAAGTGGAGGAGCGGGACGCTTCCAATCAGAAGATCCGCCAACTCACCTACTTCGACCCGATTACAGGTCTTTTGAACATGAGCCGTTTTAAGGAAGTTGTTAAATCGGAGCTGTCCATAACCGGCAGCGAACAGAAAACCGCAGCCATTTTGCGGGTAAACCTGAATCGATTCAGATATATAAATGAAAGTTACGGGGAAGCGGCAGGCAATGAGCTTCTTGTCGGTGTTGCGGACCGGATCCGCAGTTGCTTCGGTAATGGAACCCCTATCTGCCGCAGCTTCGCCGATGAATTTATCATTCTGTTATCCCGTCTTTCCGATCCCCTGCAAATTCATAGAATGGCCGTCGACTTAAGCGTAATGTTAAAGAAGCCTTATATGGCGCACGACGAAGAAATCAGCATCGGATTCGGTATGGGCATCAGCATCTATCCGGATGACGGACAAGATGTATCTCAACTGTTGAAGCACGCAGAGCTGGCCATGAAAGAAGCCAAGAGCGAATCGTTAAGCGACCCGCACTACTTCGATTATTATTTAGTGGATAAGCTCCTGGAGCGGGTCCAAATCGAGAAGAATCTACCACGGGCTCTCGCGGAAGGCGAATTTGAACTATTCTATCAGCCGAAGGTCGACCTTGCGACCATGGCCCTTACCGGGCTGGAGGCGCTGATCCGGTGGAATGATCCGGTGCAAGGCCGGATTTCTCCCGCTTCCTTTATCCCGATTGCCGAGGACAGCGGGTTTATCGTTGAACTGGGAGAATGGGTTTTGTGGGAAGCCTGCCGCACCAATAAGAAATGGCAGGATGCCGGCTATCCCAAATTACCGATTTCCGTCAACGTGTCGGCCGTTCAGTTCCGGCATCCGCAGTTCGTTCATACGGTAGAAACGGTATTGGAGCAAACCGGGCTGGAACCAAAATATTTAGAGCTCGAGGTTACCGAATCGCTGTTGAACGATCCCGTGTTGATCAAGGACCGGCTTGATTCACTGAAACAACGCGGGATATCATTGTCGATCGACGATTTTGGAACAGGATATTCTTCTATTTATTATCTGAAAGAGCTTCCGCTTCAGGTACTCAAGATCGACCGGACCTTTATCCAAAATACGCCCGCCTCCCCAAGAGACAGTTCGCTCCTCCAATCGATTATCCAATTGGGGAAATCGCTGGGCTTGACCGTGTTGGCGGAAGGCGTAGAGACCAAAGAGCAGTGTGACTTCCTCCGCCAGAATGATTGCGATCAAATTCAGGGCTTCTACTATAGCCGCCCCGTCAATAGCGGCGCTATGGAGGAGATGCTCCGGAACAGCATGAGCTGATCGAGTTCGGAGTAGACCGGGGCGTCCGTCCTACTACCTCGTGGAATAAATAGAATCAAAACACAAAAAGTCGGCGCAGGGATCATCTTCCTGGCACCGACTTTTTTATATTTTAGTGTGATTTTGGAGGTTCTTTATATGTGATAAATCTTGGTATGATGGTTTCAAATAATCAGAATATCCGTGAAAGAGGAGAGAAACCGTTATGATCCGTTTAAACGTAGATAGTTACCCCAAAGTCACTGAACCGCTCCAAAAGCTGCCGATCAACACCCTATTTGCACAAGCTGTCATTAATGGACACGTTCAAGGGGCCGTTTTCGTGGATAAGATGATGGAGCCATCCGCGTTTTATATTGTACATCCCCAAGGCATGTCACTGTTGTTCGGGCAGACAGAGAACGAGATCTTTTATCAAGAATTACAGCGTTATCTTATGGGCTCCCACGGGCTCAGGGCAAAGCAGGAGTGGCTTCAGGTGTACCCGGACAGTTGGAATGATTATATCCGGCAATGGACTCATTCGGGTTTAATTATCGAAAACTCCAGGGTTAATTTCACCTTTAACCGCCAAAGGTTTGAAGCCGCAACACCCCATTCTTACTCTGACCTGCCTGTAATTACTCCTATGACCAAAGAAATATTCCTTACCGTGGATGGGCAAGTCAATCCGAGGGATTATTGGAGAAATGCGGAACAATTCCTTGCTAACGGTGTCGGTTTTAGCCTTATTGAAGATGACGTTGCTGTGTCCACCGCTTTTTCCGCTTACGTGATCGGCAACCAATTGGAAATCGGCATTGAGACCGCCGCAGAAGCCCGAGGCAAGGGATACGCCCTCCAAGTCAGCCGTGCTCTGATCTCATACTGCCTGAAGAACGGATTGGATCCGGTCTGGTCATGTCGGAGAGAGAATGAAGCTTCTTATGGCCTGGCGCAAAAACTCGGGTTCATTCCATCCCTAAGTGTTCCTTACTATCATCTTCCGTAATCTAGTCGACCGAACTGCGGCCTTCGGGTTTCCGGTTACTGCCCCTTGCGCTGCACTTCCCGTAGTTCCTTCCAGCGAATTAGCTGGATCCCCTCTTGCTGCATGACTTCTCTTACTTCAGGATCACGGAACAGCTCGAAATCCCATTGCCGCTTCTCCCATTCATGATGGATGGAGCGCAGTTCATCGCCTGCAAAGGCCGGGTGGATGATAATTTCCGATACTCCCGGTTTTAGAGATTTTAAGACGGCGATCATATCCTCTTTATAAGAATCATAAGTTTCACCAGGCTGTTTGCCAAAGGGAAGGCCGATCAAATCGTCCAGAATCACGACCCCCATACGATCGGCCAGCTCGCCGACGCGTCTTGCAACTTCTGCGGCTTCCGGCGGAACTTTATCCATTTCCGGCAGGGAGCGCGGCATCCGGAACGGAAGCCCATACTGAATGCAAACTTCAAATACGACATCCAAGAAATGATTGCCGGTTGCAAGCCCATATAAACTGCCCATATGATTGTCCAGGTGAGTTGGATCGATCCCCATGGAACGGGCCATTTCGATCTGATGGATCATTTCCAGGCGGACCTGCTCCCGGTCGGCTTGCGATTCAAAGGAGGCGCAGTCAGCCGGGAAATAACCTTCCTTCGTAACCAGGCTGCTGACATCTCCATTCCGGGTCACCGGCCCCCATTTATAACCGCTCCATTCGCTGGTAAAAGTCAGGTGTACGCCAACTTGATGATTCGGATGGGACGCGCTCCATTGCGCCGCCTCTTTTGCCCAGCCACAGGGAACCATCAGCGTGGCCGAGGAAATAACCCCTTCTTGAAACAGTTGCTGGATCGCCAGGTTTTCGGCATGGCACATGCCGAAATCATCAGCATTGATAATCAACAGTTTGGCTTCGGCTCCATAGCCCAATCGTTGTCCCAGTGTCATCGTAAATCCCCCGTTTCGCCAAGATAGCGCTTTAATATATCCTATGTTAGACGCATCCTCGTATTTCCTTGCCCTGCACCTTAATCAAAATGAATTTACCGCAGCCACTTGTCAAAAAAGTCCCGGTACCCCTGCTTCATCACGGAACTGGAGAATTTGGAGAAGGCGTAATCCCGGTTATCCATCGAGACCCGGAGCGGAGAAGCCGACGCCATGTTCACCAGTTCAAACCAATTCTTCTCATTTCCCGCAAAAGCATGACGGGAGCTGATATGGTCATAGCAGGGATGCTCCGGCTTGACGACGATTTTGCCCATGGCCAATGCTTCGGTCAACGGCATGGCGAACGTATCGAATTTGGAACAACTCCAATACACTTTCGCCGAATTCATCAACGCAAATATTTCATCCTGTGATAAGGCAAACCGCAAATGAATATTGGACGGGATATCATATTTTTTCATGCTCTCTTTATAACGCACGCCCCCGAAGACCATGAATACTTCTTTGTCCGGATTCCGGCGGGCGTATTCCAGCACCAGATCCGGACGCCGGTTCTCCTCATCCCGGCCAATCCATAGGATACGGTTGTCCACCACAGAATCAGGGTCAAAATGCCGGTTAGCCAGCTCCTCGCTGAAACCGATCGGAATAACGTCAACTTCCCTTACGCCAAACACCGTATCGAGCTGCCGCTTTAGAAATTCCGTCTGTACAATTGCCTTGTCCACGATACTGTAGAACGGCTTCATCATTTCATACCCGGTCAAGGCCGGGTCGGGAAAACTGTGCGGGAATAACACACTCTTAGGAAGAAACATTTTGAGAAAAGTAAACCCGGACACCGTGTAGATGACATGCTCAATTCCCTCGCGGTAGATTTGGTCCAGCACAATATCATAGTTGACGAGGTCCCCTTTTTCATGCTCATAGCCGGGGATCCAATCATGTCCGCTGACATGGCGCTCGGGAGAGATAAAGACGATCTCCACGCCAAGCTCCCTGGCGATATCCCGCAGCCTTTCGGCAAAAACGCGAGGGCCTTGAGATTCGGCAAACTGGATTTTTCGCATCACTAAACCGACTTTCTTCAATGTCCGATCTCCCTTCTTCTTTAAAATTCTCCACTTGCGGTCGGAGACTGCTGAGGCGGTATATCTCTGTCATCATTCACCAGAGAAAGTCTTGTTAAACAGCCGCTCAGGTTATCCATAGCTTCACTCTTTTGTGCCCACAGCCGTTCTTGGGGCCAGACGCTATCCCCTCTTATGAGATCGCCGGTAATGAGCAGCAACATCCATAAGGAGAACACCGCAGAGAAACAACAATAGCCATGAATGAACTCATCCCGGTTCCAATTGCGCCCATGATAGGCAGACTGCCTCAGGTAGTAGCCGAGGAGCTTCTCCCGCTCCGATGCGGGTAAGGTCTTTGGAAACAACGGATGAGACATATCGAGGAGATGGTACAAATCCCAAAACGGGGTGTTCAAATGCACATGCTCCCAGTCGATAATGTATAGCCTTCCGTTCGCTCCCCTAGCATAATTGCCGAGATGCAAGTCGCCATGACTCAAAACCTTAGTTTTGAGGTAAGCATTCCCTTCCGCTTCCGCTAGGCCGTGGAGGAGTTCATTCAATTGCACCGCTGATCCGGCCTCCTTCAGGAGCGCGTTAACTTCATCTCTTCGTTCCATCAGGGCGGCCGAAATTGTCTCTATCGGAGGCTTGTTCCCTTGTCCGGTCAGACCGTTCCAATGCGATTCCGGAAAGGCGTGCCACCAAGCCATCTGCTTCACGACCTCCATGGCTAGTTCCACGCTATACTCATGCCGCAACGGACCGAGATCTTCAAACACCGACCAGCCTGCCTCCCCCGCTCCTGTTTCCGAGGACGCCAACAGTTGGGGATACACAGACGGAAATAAGTTCAGCACATGCCGGTGTATCCAGGCTTCCCTGTCCATGCTCTCCGCGTTCGTCAGCGGTTTAAAAATATAACTCCGTTCCGGAGAGGAATAGAAACGTTCCACGATTTTTCCGTTCATCCCTTGATATAACGGCTCTCTTTTCCAGAGATGGCTTCCGTTTAAAGTACCGTCCGGCAGAACAAAGCTGCTTAAATTCTCCACAACATGCTCCCCCTTACGGTTTATCTGTATTCTATGAAAACAAAACACGCATGCTTCTAATGTTTATCCAGTGTTAGCGTACAAAAGGTTTCAAACGATTGTCAAATCGGGAAAAGAAAACGGAAGGCCCTGCCGATAATAATATAGGGAGGTGTGATTATGGATATTGCAGCAACAGCTACAGTTATGAGCCAGACCGCTCTTTCTCAAGCCGTGGGAATCCGGGTACTGAGCATGGCCAAAAATCAGGCGGAGGTACAGGGGCAGAATCTGGTTCAAATGCTGGAGCAGAGCACAGGCAATCCCAACTTGGGTAAAAATGTAGATATACGAGTGTAAATAGAAGTATTTTGTTGCCGCGGGAGCTGTTTCCGCGGTTTTTTTCATGAATGCGTGGAATCGTTCCCATACTGTCCCTCATCCAGATAGACATGTTGGGTGGAAATAAGGGACTTTTTGGGCGTTATTTGAGTGATTATCTTGCATGTAAGGAAAATAGAGGACTTTCGGGGTCTTATTATGCGGATGTAGCCACAAAAGGCCAATTATCAGCGAAATGGAGATAAATAAGACCCTAAAAAGGCCTTATTTATCAGCTCAAGTCTGAATTCGAGAAAATAAGACCCTAAAAGTCCG
>DJTQ01000251.1:0-755 GCA_002439285.1 Paenibacillaceae bacterium UBA6304 | reverse complement strand
TAAGACCCTAAAAGTCCGCTATGGCCGCTATGGTGATTCTAACTTTCTTCTCGAGCGCCAGACTACCTCCTCCGGTATATGGGGCTGGCTTTCACGCAAAAAACTGCCGATTCCTTAGGGAATCGGCAGTTTTGAAGATCATAGAGAACCTTGAAGTTCTCTCAAAGCTATTATCACATCATTAAGGAGTTGCCGTTACAGCTGGGCTTGCAGCAACAGTAAACTTTCCTGACAAACCGTAAAGGCTTGGATTGCTGGCATCTGTAGGAATCGACAGGATATAGATATCGTATCCTGAATCCGATGTGCTAAGCGGATTACCTGAAGTGTCCACGGAGATCGTTCCCTCTCCCTGCCCCTTGCCTACTACCTTCACGAGATTCCCGCTTGAATAAGCGTTGACTGCCGCATTCAAATCCATAGGCGTCCCTTCCTTCACTGCGATGAGCGCATAAGAAGTAGCAACATTAGCGTTGTCGGCCGGCTCAGTAAAATTAACGCGAATCTCAGTGGTATTTACTGCCGTTGCAATAGCACTAGCTACTGCTGCTGCGGTTACAGGCGCTTGGGGAGCCGGATTAATTTTAAATTGACTAGAAGTGGCCATTGCACCTTGGCCGGATCGAGCTACCGACAAAACGATCAGTCTATACGGAGTGTCGGGGGTAACCGTTCTTCCGAAATAGTCTTTCATATTGTCTAGCGGAACATTATTGGCGTGCCCACCTCCACTAGCTACCCTAGTATAATCCCGG
>DJTQ01000326.1 GCA_002439285.1 Paenibacillaceae bacterium UBA6304 | reverse complement strand
CGGGATGCTTACGAAGCCGGGTACCGTGAAGGATACTTCGAGGGCGGGGAAGGAATCGTGACTCGTTTACTCCCGCCGAACATGATTTTGCCCGGCGTGACGGTCGAAGGCTTAATTGCTTCAGGCATCCAGCAGCTCTTTCCGGAAGCGATGATCCCGCTGCTCCCTCCGCGGGAGGTCGCTCGAGCGCTGGAGGAGGCGATGGATGACGGCCGGCCCTTGTCAATTGTCCGACTTGGCGATGGAGAACTTTTGACGCTGGCCCACGACACGATTCTGCCGGTGGATGAAGTGCGGAAGCGCGGGCCGTTCCTTCCCTATAGCGGGGTAGAACTACCGGCGCATCCGATCCGCGAGGCGCTTGCTGATGCATTGCGGAAGGCGGATATCATCGGTGTTCCGCAGTCGCGGCATCCTTCCTTCCAAGGCTTGCTTCTCCCGGTTTTCAGACATTATGGCCTGAACTTGGCGAGTCTTCAGCTTACTTCTTCTACGGTGAATTATTCCTTGGAGGAAGAAGGGCTGTTGCTTCCGCTGCTTCAAGGCAGAAAGGTGCTGATCATCGGCAACCGGGCAGAAGGGCTTGGGCTTGCCCTACAGCGATATGATATTGAGATCAGCGGTTTTATCACACCGGTCAGGGGTGTTCAGGATACGGAGCTGGTTTTGCAGGCTGCAGCCGGCTATGCCTTTGACATTGCGCTGGTGGCGGCAGGGATTGCGGCGGTCCTGATTTGCACGGAAATTGCAAGTCGGCTAGGCCGGACGGCGTTCGATTTCGGCCATTTGGCGAATAAACTGGAGAGCGGCGCATAGCAGGAAGTTCCGTCAACCGACAAGGAGGGGCGCATGAAAAGGAGGAGACGTTTTTCAGCAAGGAACACCGGAAACGTGAGAATTTCCTTCCCTCGACTGCAAAGACAGACTTTGTTTGATCAGGGATACAGATCCGGGTATGAGAAAGGGAAGACGGCGGGCTATGAAGACTTTGAACAGCCGTTTGACGGAACCAGCATCATTATACCTACTTACAATAAGAAAGATCTGCTGCTGCAATGTCTGGATAGCATTGAAGCCCATACTCCTTTTCCGTATGAACTGATCGTCGTTGACGACGGCTCGGATGACGGTACGCCGGAAGCGCTGCAGACGAGACGCAGAATCCGGCTTGCGGTACATGAGCGCAATAGGGGGTTTGCGGGTGCCGTTAATACCGGACTGCTGATGGCGAAAGGGAAGACCGTGCTTATTCTGAACAATGACGTGGTAGTGGCGGAGCATTGGCTTGAGAATATGCTGGCCTGTCTCTATAGTTCTCCGGACATCGGCGCCGTGGGGCCGGTCACTAATTATATCGGCGGGGAGCAGCAGATTGAGGTTCCATACAGAGGGCTTGCTGGAATGAAGGAATTTGCAGCCGGCCGAAACCGGTTAGACCCGGCAAAATGGATAGATACGGAACGACTCGTCGGGTTTTGCCTGTTGATGAAGCGGGAAGCCGTCATGGGAACCGGTTTTTTCGATGAAGGTTATCGTGTCGGCAACTATGAGGACGATGATTGGTCGGTGCGCTTGAGACTCCTTGGGTGGAGGCTGGTTATTGCCGGGGATTCATTCATCCATCATCTGGGCAGCGAAACGATGAGAAGTCTGGACAACCAGCTTTTTGAACGGGCTAATCAGGAGAACAAGGACTATTTCCATTTAAAGTGGGGGCAGGTTCATGAACGGGTAAGACAGACGGAACAGAAGAGAAAGGAACGAGACGGCCAAGCCTTTACAGATCAGGTTCTCCGAATGGAGGGTTGTCCCGTCCAAATCCTGGCCAGAAGCGGGGCAGGCCATTTGTATTGGCTGGATCAGGGGATGAAATACAGGATTAAGGATGCAGAAACGGCCGATATCACTACATTGCATCCTTCTGCATGTGCCATCAGGTTATCGCAGCAATTGCTTCGGGCATTGCCGCTTGGCGGAGAGTGGGGAGCGGAGGAAGTAACCCAGGCATTGTTGGAGGCGTGGCGGGAGGACCGGCCGACCGGTGAAGGATCGGTGGTCCGGCTACCGGACGGCCAGTTGTATCAGATTGACCGTGGAACATCGAGGTTCATTTGGTCCGAGTATGCCGCTGAAGCCTGGGGATTAAAGGATAGGGCAAGACCAATAACGTCCGAGGAGCTTGCGGCCTATCCGGAAGGTTGGCCCGTGCTGCCGCCGGTCCGATACAGTTCTGTTGAAATTTGAGAGCGTGTAACACCGAAGAGATTCAAGTCCTTCGTAACACAGAACGGCGCCCCGGCATATGCTGAACCAGTAGAATGCCAGGGCGTTTTTTCGAGTGATTAAATGAAAATGTCCTGATTCTTAGGTCAAATGGAGGGGCTGGAAAGTGGAGCAGAAAATCACGGATATTATTATGCATATGGGGCACTCGCACCAGCAGTTGGCCCGCATTATCGACGCCGAGCGCCATGTTACCGTCAGGTTGTCTGAAATCGTCAACGCGCTTCCCGATCAGGAGCCGAATTTCGAAGGCGTGGAGGGATTGATGGAGAATTCATCGTCCATTAACAAAAGCTTGATATCGTACTTGAATTCGATTGCCGATCTGCAGGATGCTATGGCGGAAAATTTAAATCATGTCATCTCGGAGTTAAAGGGCTCGGAGGAGGAGTAGGCGATATATGCGTAAGCAATCGGAGGTGACGGTATGAGCAGAGAACATGCTTATCTCAACATATTGGATGCCATGGCCAAGATTCAGTGGAACGTGGCGATGATGCTGGAAGCCAAGGCGGTAGAGGCGGAGAAGGTAAGAAACTGGAGCTTGAATCATGTCCATGCACAGAGCTTTGAAGACCATGAAAGCCAGTTAGCCAAGCCGATTGGGGTGCATGATGAGATCGTGGAAATTATTGAAGGATTGACCAAAATGTCAAACGGTCTGTGCAGCAATTTACGCTCACTGCTGTCGTCGGGTGAAGGCGGCGGCGGGGATGATTCGGGAGGTTTCGGGGATTTGTTTGGCGGCGGCGGCATGGGGTTCGGTGACGGAGACAAGGAAAAATGATGGCGATTCCTACTCTCCGGGATGAACGGGATGCCAAGCTCCAGGTAATTCTGTCTATTTCGAGAAGCCAAAATGCACTGGCCCGAATTCTGGAGAGCATCGCCGATGTGTCGGGATACTCCGAAGAAACGGCGCTTACATTGGCAAATCATATGGACGGAATAACGCGGTATCAGCAGGCGATGGCATCGATGCTCATGAATATTACGCTGAACCGGTTAAATACCGGGCTTCCTTCAACCCCTTGGCTCAATCCGGATAAAGGGGTCGCTATTGAATCCAATTTGGAATAAGGGGAGGATGTTCATTGAAATGGCGCTGAAAAAGAAACGCTCCACTTTGCGCAAAGGGAGAAAGGGCATAAAGCGGACATTGCGAAAAGGCAAACGCCTGAAAACAACCTATGGGAAAAAGGGAAATGGGCGGCGGAAGGCACTGCGTGCAAGAAAGCTTGTCCGCGGCAGAGCCAGACGCCGGGGTGCGGTCCGGCGCCGCCGGATAGCGGCACGTACGCCGGTTCGCGTTCCCGAAGGAGTTAATCAGGATGCCCTTTATCAAGAGGGGTATAACGAAACGTACCAGGAAGGCTTTAATTCCGGATTCGCTAAAGGCTTTGAAGATGGACATAAACTGGCTTACCAGCAGCAGGAGTTTAAGTAAAGGCGAATCTATACCGTTCTCTGGAATTTACCCGGGCTTCTTCCGTTAGGGAGGAAGCCTAAACTACGTTTAAATGCGCCCTCGTGCGTTGATTGTCGTCTTTTCCTCTGCTGGGACAAGCCGGGACATCCGCCAATTTACACGGAGAGCGGGTACTTATCCACTCCGGCGAATGGCCCTCCGCATATAGTTATACAGTCAAGAGATTAACCCATAGATAGGATTGAATGCCGTGAACAGAGCAACAGTACGCACTAATAAAAATGCCCGGCAAGCGACATATCGGCAGGGTTGGAACGAAGGTTACCGGTATGGGGGATGTCTCGCGGTCATGGAACAAACCCCTGTGGCCGAACCTCCCAAGGGGGATCTCCGCATTCTTTATGTTCAGCAGGGTTTTGAATCCGTCGATCATGGGATAATAAGGGCCCTGCGGGCTTTGGCCGGAGAATTGGAAGTTTCAAGCCCCGGAGAAATGCTTCAGAAAGCGGAGCAGACCCATCCTGACTTGGTACTGGTCATGAATGCCCTGCATGTGTTTCCCGCCGAGCACAGCGAGCATATCGATCTGCTCCGCAGCCGAGGCATCATCACAGCGGTCTGGTTTGTGGATGATCCTTATTTTACCGACAGGTCCCTGCCGGTCGCGAGACATTACGATTATGTATTTACGCACGAACTTTCCTGTGTTTCTTTTTACCGGGAAGGAGGCTGCAGCGAGGTTCATTATCTGCCTCTTGCTGCAGATTCGGAGATGTTTGCTCCCATGGAGGCACCCCGTTCTTATCAAAGCGATGTTTGCTTCATTGGAAGCGGATTTTGGAACCGCATCGCTTTGTTTGACGAACTGGCCCCTTATCTGTCGAGCAAAAAGGTCAAGATTATCGGCGGTTTATGGAACAGACTTCAGCAGCAGGGACTGCTTGGGCCCCATATTCGCGAAGGATGGGTGGAGCCGGAAGAAGCCCGAATCTACTATAACGGGGCGAAAATCGTAATCAATATGCACCGGCCTACGGAAGCGGGCCAGGATAATGCGAACTCCGCCAATCTGTCCGGTCTGTCGATCAATCCCCGCACCTATGAGATCGCCGCGTGCGGCACCCTGCAAATTAGTGATGTTCGTGAGGATCTTCAGCGGTATTATCGGCCGGGTTATGACATTGAGACATTTGGATCGGCGGAGGAACTGAAGCAGAAGATACAATACTATTTGGCGCATGAGCAGGAGCGCGTCGAAATAGCCTGGAGATCGCTCTGGACAACGAGGGAGCGGCACACTTACAATGACCGCGTTGCACGAATGCTTGCCATCGTGAATTAAGGAAATCCTCCAAGGAGAGTGGGAATGTTGGCAAAATCTTATCGTGAGACACAAAATGTAAGAAGAAAGACTCCAAGAACAAGGCATCCAAGAGCGGCAGTAGTTGCTCCTGACTCCGTACCTACAAGACAACTGGGCAGAAACGCCGGCCTTCAGGACGGATTTGACGAAGGTTATCTGCGGGGGAGAATGGATGTTTTAACGAGCAGGCCGACTCCCGTTTTTCCATTAAGGCAGATTCATGTCCTGTATATCACATCAGGCAAGGAATATCCGTATTCGCCGGTTGACGAAGGGATTCAGGAGACGCTTCGCTTGCTTGCCGCCAACGTCACGGTCACGAGCCCGTCCCAGGCCGTCGCCCAACAGGCAGCCGAAATCAGACCGGATCTTGTCTTGGCGCTGGATGGGTGGAATTTGCCTATTGAGCAAGTCGACGAGATCCGTGCAATGGGGATCAAGACGGCGCTCTGGCTGACGGATGACCCTTATTATACGGATGTTACTGCAGGACTCGTGATGCACTATGATTATATTTTTACACTGGAACTGAGCTGTGTTGATTTTTACCGGCAAAATGGATGCGCCAATGTGCATTATCTTCCTTTCGCGGCTTACACCGGTTATTATCGGCCTCTTCGCGAACGTGCGGCAAACCGGCGCAATTTATCCTTTGTGGGCAGCGCCTTCTGGAACAGGGTCGACTTCTTCCGGCCGATCCTTAATGATTTGATGGATCGCGGACTTTACATTAACGGTTTTTGGTGGGATCGGTTGTTCGAGCCCGGCACCTTCCCCGGTAGAGTTGAGATGGATAAATGGATGGGTCCTCAGGAAACGTCGGAGATTTACAGCAGTAGCAAAATCGCGATCAACCTGCATCGAGCGTTTAACGACACCTCGGTAAATATTAATACCGCGATGATCGAGGCGATGTCCCCGAATCCCCGGACTTTTGAAATCGCGGCCAGCGGTACCTTGCAACTCGTGGATGCCCGCAGTGATATAGCCAGATTCTATACCCCTGGCGTAGAGATAGAGACCTTCAGTTCACAGGAAGAATTGCTTGGGAAGATTGATTTTTATTTGAATCATGAGAAGGAACGCCGGGAAATCGTGCTCCGTGCCCTGGACCGGACATTAAACGAGCATACCTATGCCCACAGATTGAATGAACTTTTATCGGTCATCTTCGGTTAACCCCTCCTACCTCCTACCGCCTATAAAGAGGAAGACAGGAATAGTATCCACATCCATTTCAGGGAAATGCATCTTTAATAGCATTCTCAAATATATGATAATGCCCGTACTATAGCTGTACCTGTCAAAGCGCTAGACGGCACATATAATATCATATACTTCTTCCAAACCTCTTTATAGAATGGAGAATGCTCATGAAGGTCGTAATACTTGCAGGAGGGTTGGGTACCAGGATCAGCGAAGAGACCCAAACAAAGCCAAAGCCGATGGTCCAGATCGGCGATAAACCGATCCTTTGGCATATTATGAAAATTTATAGCTATTACGGGTACAACGAATTTATCATCTGTCTCGGATATAAAGGGGAAGCAATTAAGGAATATTTTGCCAATTATATTCGCAATCATTCCAATGTGACCTTTGAATATCCGAGCGGGCACTCTCAATTTCATAATATACAGGCCGAGCCGTGGAAGGTGACACTCATCGATACGGGCAGCGAAACGATGACGGGGGGAAGGCTCAAACGGATACGGCCGTATGTGGGTGATGAGCCCTTTATGATGACTTATGGTGATGGAGTATGCGATGTTTCTCTGAAGGATCTTGAGGCGTATCACAAGTCTCACGGGAAACTCGCCACCGTAACCGCTGTACAGCCTCCAGGCCGATTTGGCGCGCTTTCGATCGAGGAAGACGGGACAGTTAACCGGTTTAACGAGAAAATGAAAGGCGACGGCAAATGGGTAAACGGAGGCTTTTTTGTATTGCAGCCGGAGGTTTTTGACTATTTGAGTGACGATACCACGGTGTTTGAACAGGAACCCCTCATCCATCTTGCTGCGGGCGGGCAACTCAGCGCTTACAGGCATGACGGATTCTGGTATGCGATGGATACCTTGCGGGATAAAAACCATCTGCAATCCCTTTGGGACTCTGGGCAAGCTTCTTGGAAAGTATGGTAACCAGCAAGAGAACCGCTGTACGGACACTTTTATGGCAGAGTGTCTTACAGCGGTTTTTGATTCTTATATAAGCTGAAAAGCTTTCTGTTCCGAATATATAGATCAGGATAGAATGCGCACGAAGTAAACAAGAGAAAGCGCGGTTCCTAGGGACAATGTCCTTTCGGAATCCGCGCTTTGCTGTGTTCATTCATCGTAGGATCGAATACTCTCATTCACGTGTTCGATTTCTTCTGCCGTCAGATCAGGGAATAACGGTAGGGTGACCAACTGTTTCCAGACCGAATCCGCCACCGGGGTTTCTCCAGCGTACTTCATGAACAAAGGCTGCATGGGAAGAGGCATATAGTGAACGCCCGTCGACACGCCTTGAGCCTGCATATGGGCGATGAACCGTTCCCTATCCTGAACTCGCACGATAAAAGCCCAATAAGAGGAGTCCTGCAAATGGTAGGGAATGGCTGATTGAATATAATCCAAGTCCTTGATGGCGGCCAGATACTGTCCGATGATGTGTTCTCTTCTCCGATTCATGCCGTCAAGCTTTTGTAATTGAACCAGGCCGATCGAAGCCATTAAATCATTCATATTATACTTATAGCCAATATCCGAAATTTCGTAATACCAGCCGTTAGTATCCGGATTTCCCATTTCGGACTGTTCATAACGCACCCAAGTATCCTTATTGATGCCGATCCACCGGGAATGCCGGAGCGGCTTCAGCAGCTCGGCATCGTCGGAGGAGATCATTCCGCCGTCCCCGGTCGTCATACATTTCTTTTCTTCAAAGCTGTAGCAGCCGATATCCCCCCAAGTTCCCAGCGGCTTGCCTTTATATTTGCCGCCGGCCGTGTGGGCACAATCTTCGATAACTTTGATCCCCCGCGATTTTGCCCATGCAACCAGATCGTCCATCGGCACCGGATGGCCGCCGAAATGAACCGGCATCACGGCGACGCAATCCTTGTCGACCTTTCTTTCCAGATCCTCGAGACTGATGCCGAGGGTCTGCTCATCGACATCGACAAAGACCGGGATAAGTCGGTTGTAGAGGATGGCCATCGCCGTAGCGGCAAAAGTCAAAGCGGGAACGAGCACCTTTTTTCCTTCCGGAAAACGGTAAGCGGACACAGCCAGGTGAAGGGCGGCCGTGCAAGAATTGACCCCGACAGACTCTTTGGCGCCGATATATGCGCTCCAACGCCGTTCGAATTCCGACACCTTCGGACCCAAGCCGAGCCATGCGCTTTTAAACGAGTCCTGTATGCTTTCGAGCTCCTCTTCGCCGACGGAAGGTTTAAATAGTCTGACTTTCATGTCCGTCCCGCCTTTCAATTTGAATCTTCTTGTTTAAATAAGCGCAAGAATGTTTCCCGTTTAATTCTTGAAGTGACCATTTCCCGTTCGGGAGGGGTGTTGGTCCCTACCGGTACTGGAATCCAGCGGATCACGCCGTCTTCCTCCGTTCGAATCAGCGGATCCCTCTTGATTTGTTCGGCCCCCAAGTCACGATGCATGCGTAAAGCACGCTGATTGTCCCCGAAGACGTGAAGATAGCCCTCTTCAATGTCAAGCACTTCAATGGACCACAGACCGAGGGTAACCAGAGCATAAATCATAATGTTGCCGAATTTCCCTTTTCGCCCCCGGAGCAGGTTATCAAATTCGCACGTTTTCTTTTCCTCATCGTAACCAAACAATCCTATTTGGCCTACAGGTGTGTTCTCCTCGTCATCCACAAAAAATAAAATCCGCTGGTCGTCATTCAACACCTGCTCCAGCCATCGTAAGGTACTTGCTTCTGACACCGGGAACTGGGTTGCAAACCATTCAGAGTGCGATTCTCTCCATTCGGTCATCGCAGTGATCTCGGACGGACTCCGAAGCGTGTCAAATGTAACCGGCCGTAATCTGCCGCGTATTCTACCCTTGACGTGGATCGGAATGCAACTGGAGTCAATGGAGCTTGCGGGTGTTTGTTTTAAGCTCCGCAATATTTCACTCATTTTGAACAATCCCTTCCGTTCAGCATTAAGCGTAGCCGTTCAGCTTGGCAAATCTTTCAAAAGTTTTATAGTCCAGTTCGCCAATCTTCTTCGCATATTTGGATTGGGACAATTGCTCGGAATGATACCGCAGGTAGCTCAGCGGTTGTACGAGATAAATTGCATGTCCGCGGGTCATCAGGCTGAACCAGGTGGCCATATCCACCGCGAACAGCACCTGTTTCCCGGCGAGCACGCCGAAAGGTTCGAGGAGATCCCTTCTACGGAACAACGCTGTCGTCGGCTCGCCGATATAGTTGGTTTGGTCTTGTAGCATTTCCCGGGTCAACACTCTGCCGTCGATGACCGTATCCACGGGACGTAGCAGTTTGAATGTGTTCAATGGCGGAACAAAAATGCGTTTGCCTTTGCTGTCGATGACTCTTCTTTGGGAAGTGACGAGAACAACATTGGTATGGCTGAGAATATGACGCATCATAATTTCAATCTTGCGGGGATGAAACAAATCGTCGTCGTTTAAATAGTTGATATATTCGCCGTTTGCAAGATTGAGGATTTGCTGTTGATTAGGAAGCGGGCCGATGTCTTCCGAGTTGTGGTAATAACGGATCGCCGAGCCGCGGGGGTGTGACCGGTGTTTCTCGACGATTTGCTCTGTCAAATTGTTCGTGCTGTTGTCGCTGACGACAATTTCAATGTTGGGGTAAGTTTGCATCAATGCACTGGCCAAAGCCTGTTCGAAATATTTCGGACGGTTATGGGTCGGAATCAAAATACTTACCAAGGGGTTCATGATCATCTCTCCTTTGATTTTTGCTCCTGAATCCGTTTGAATTCATCAAGCGAAGGAAGCGAAAGGTCCCTTTCCGAAATGACCGGTTTCAGAATGGGCCAGGTGATACGCAGGCTATCGTCATTCCAAATGACGCCGCCTTCATGTCGTGGAGCGTAAGGCTGGTCGACTTTGTAAACGACCTCGCAATCGTCGGTAAGCGCACAGAAACCATGAGCGTAGCCTTTGCCGATGTAAACCATGCGATGATTGTTTTCCGTCAGCAGGATAGAATCCCATTGACCGTAGGTTGGGGAGCCGGGGCGCAAATCGACGAACACATCGAAAATCGCTCCCCGGGTGGCCCGGACCAGCTTGGTCTCCGAGAAGGGCCCGTGCTGCAAATGCAGCCCGCGAATCGTGCCTTTTCTTTGCGAGTAAGACCGGTTCTCTT
>DJTQ01000332.1 GCA_002439285.1 Paenibacillaceae bacterium UBA6304 | reverse complement strand
ATTAACTGGAGGTTTTCCAGTTAATTTACATTTCAACTATATGTCAGTTCGCGGCTCCCGCTCCCACCTTGACCTGGGCTTCCACACTGGAAATAGCTCCAGCTTCGGCTTCCGCTCCAGCACCAGCCACGCCTCCTGCGGCTCCGCCGTCAAACTGCAGTGCGCCCAGCGTGTAGCCTGAGTATACCGGCTTTAATGCCGCGAACCGCTCGACGGCGGTTTCCGGCTCCGCCAATGCGGCCTTATAGGTGGCGACGATTGTCCGCAATTGCTCCGGCCGGTAAGTCGCTCCTTCGATCCGGAAGACGGACAAGCCGGCTTCCTTCAGCTCCTTCACCAGCGGAAGGAGGCAGAGTTCTTTGGCTAAGGTCAAATGGTTGCGACCGTAAGCATCCCGGTAAACCGGATTTTCGCCTTTATCCGTCATCAGGACAAGCACGCTATTGTCCACGAATTGATTATCTTCCTCGCCGATCGCCTGGAACACCTCGGCATTCTCGTACAGATCATGCTCCATGTACATCAGCGCGGGAGAGCCGTGAACGATAGCTTCCAACGGTACAGGGGCATTCGCGAGCAGGGCCGTGAAATCCAGCAGCGGCAGTTCCAGCGATGCCGTCAACCGCTCCACCCCAAGCTCGCTGTAAAAGCCGGCGGACAGCCGATTATAAACATTCAAGTTGAAGTCGCCTACCAACGGATAACCCTTGGAGGCAAATTTGCGCACAGCACCCAGATTGGTTACCATGACGCCGTCGATCGGCAGGCGTTCCCCTGACAGAAGTGCATCATAAATTTCAAAATGCAGCTCCGTCATCATCCGCGGAAGGCATACATACAATTTTGCCTCTCCCTTGATCGCCGCCAATTCCAGAATTTCCGCCTTGGTAAACGGACGATCCGGTTCAAAAACGTCACCCGACAAATAAATATGGTCGGCCCCCGCTTCCAACGCTGCCTTGGCCTGCGCCGTATTGTTCACATGCACCGAGACTTCGCCGGTAATCTGTTGTGCAGTTCGTCCCGATGCCGAAGGCAACGTTGCGTACGAATCGGCGTTTTGCCGTCCGCCGCCCATCAAATTTCCGCCGCTCCATTTGTCCCGGATTTCGTCCAGCCGTTTCA
Source organism: Paenibacillaceae bacterium UBA6304 (assembly GCA_002439285.1). Lineage (GTDB taxonomy): Bacteria > Bacillota > Bacilli > Paenibacillales > Paenibacillaceae > Fontibacillus. The sequence continues at coordinate 20,245 of DJTQ01000332.1, read as the reverse complement.
CGCCCAATTCCCGTTCCTCTGTCGGCGTGCTGAACACTTTTCCCGTGCTATAAAATTTGCCGGTTCCTTCATAGCGCTTGTTGATATTCGACAGTCCCGGACGTCCGAACGCATAGCCCGTGGAAAAATCGCGCTTGCGGTTCTGATAGAGTAATTCCGTATCCTTGCTCCGCTCAAACCCGGCCGGGTCGTCGATATAACGGTCAATAGCGTCTCCGTAGGCGTTCACCAGCATCATGACGAATTCTTTGTCCCGCATACGTCCCTCGATCTTGAACGAGGTGATCCCCCCGTGAATGAGTTCCGGGATATGCTCATACATGAACATGTCTTTTACGGCCAGCGGGTATTCGGAAGGATAGATGTTGCCGTCCTTTTTGACGCGGTAATCCCAACGGCACGGCTTGAGGCATTTGCCCCGGTTGCTGCTCATGCCGAATACCAGGGAACTGAAGTAACAGTTAGCTCCATGGACGGAGCACATATCCCCGTGGATGAAGTATTCCAGCTCCATTCCGGTCGTAGCCTGCAAATAGCGCGTCGTTTGCAAATCCATTTCACGTGACGTGACAACCCGGGTTACGCCCATCTCTTGAAGCGCTCTAACCATTTCCACGTTATGAACATTCATCATGACCGAGGAATGCACCGGAATCGACAAATTCAACTGCTTGATCAATGCCAGCACGGCAAAGTCCTGAACAATGATTGCGTCGGGAGCGGCCCCCTCGAGAAAACGCAAATAGTCTTTCGCCTCTTCAATTTCGCCTTCATTCAACAGGTTATTTACCGTTACGTATGCCTTTTTACCCAAGTCATGCGCGATTTTGACCGCTTCCGTGATCTCCTCCAGCGTGAAATTATAGCCTTTACGCATCATGCGCATATTCAGACTTGGGCCCCCAAAATAGACGGCATCACAATTCGCCTGAATAACCTCTTTGAAAATCTCAAATGTTCCCACCGGTGCAAGCAGCTCGACTTCTTTTCCGTTAAAATAGCGTGCCACAGTGTTCTCCTCCTCCGTTTTCCCGCTCTAGTAGCCGGTCTCTATATCCATCTAAACGACAGCACAACCGCAACAAGTACAACATATGACAATACAAAACACGTATCCCGCAAACGCCAGCTCAGCAAATGGTATTCCGATCGCGGGGCCCCGATCACATAACCCCGTGATTCCATCGATAACACCAGCTCCTCGGCCCGGCGAAAAGCGCTCACCGTGACCGGAACCAGCAGCGAGACGAGCATCTTCCCTTTTTCCTTCCAGGGCATCTCTTTAAGATCCGCGCCACGGGCGGCCTGGGCCTTCAATATCTTATGCGTTTCATCCAAAATCGTTGGAATGAACCGCAGCGCAATGCTCATCATGAGCGTCAACCGCTGGGCCGAAATCCCGATTCTCCGTAGCGGGGCAAGCACGCCCGCGAGCCCCTGGTTCAGCAACCCCGGCGTGGTCGTAAACGTCAGAATCGCCGTAAAAGAGACCAGCAACGCCATCCGCGAGGCAGCGATCAGCCCGCTGCTTAAGCCTCCCGTGTATAAGGCCCACGATCCTAATCGCCACAGTTCTTCTCCCTGTTTTACCGTTATACATTGAACCGCAAAAATAAAAACCATCAACACCCACAGCGGCTTGGCTGCTTTAGCAAAATATTTCAAAGGGATCCGGGTCGCGGTCATATAGGCCAGCGAAAAAGCCGCCGCGATGCCAAGCGCCGGCCAGGAGCCGACGATAACGATGGCGACCAGATAAAGCACCATCCCGGTCAGCTTGGCCCGCGGGTCTACGCCATGGACCCATGATCCGGTATCGATGCTTCGTCCGAACAGCAGTTTGTTCCGCATCGCTATCCGCCCCCTTCCCTCTTGTTGCCTTGCGGATGCCCTTCCAGCAGCCGGACCACACGTTCAGCCAGCTTCTCCGGAGTCAGGCACGGTTCCTCATGCTCCAACCCGAAGCGTGCCGCAACCTGATTCCACGTCGTAATGCAGGCCGGAACCGCCAGTCCGCATTCTCTTTCCAACCGGCCCGACTCGCGGACCAGTTCAGCCGGGGAGCCTTGGAACACCTTGGTTCCCCCTTTCATTACGATCCATGTATCCACATAAGGGAGCATCTCTTCCATCCGATGGGTGACCACGATCACCGTCTTGCCCTGTTCCCGCTGGAGCCGGGATAGCAGCCCGGCCAGCTCGGCCCGGCTCTGCGGATCAAGCGTCGCCGTCGGTTCATCCAGCGCGATAATATCCGGGTCCATTGCCAATACAGAGGCAATAGCCACCTTGCGCATTTGGCCACCGCTCAGATGGAACGGGTTGCGGGGAAGAAACGAATCATCGAGTCCGACCAAGGCAAGCGCCTGGCTGGCCCGTTCCCGGGCTTCCTCCAGCCCCATTCCGAAGTTCAGCGGTCCGAAGCAGAGGTCCTTCTCCACGGTATCTTCAAACAATTGCTGTTCCGGAAATTGGAACACCAGGCCCACTCGCCGCCTCAGCTCGCGCAGCGGGGGCTGCTTTCCCTCGGCCTGCAGGATGAAGTCCAGCACCCTGACTTTGCCTCCGGTCGGTTTCAATATGCCGTTAAAATGCTGCAGCAGAGTCGACTTACCGGAGCCGGTAGTACCGGCAACAGCGGCGAACACGCCTGTTTCGAGTTCCAGGCTTACATCCTCCAGCGCGCTATGCCGCCATAAGCTGCGTTCATCATAGGCGAAGCTTACTTTCTCGAATACAATTGCCATAGCGCATCCGCCACCTCCTCGCCGCCGCATTCGGCCGGCAAATGGACGCCTTGCTTCTCAAGCTCCCTGGCCAGCCGAATTCCATAAGGAGCGATCAGGCGGCAGGAGTCCAGCAGTTCCGCATCGCCGAATAAATCACTTGGCTTGAGATCGGCTGCGATCCCTCCATCCCGCAGGACGACTGCGCGATCGGAAGCCATGATTTCCTCCGCATCATGCGTAATGGAAATCATCGTATAGTGTCCACTTTGCTTCATATCGCGCAAAATGTTTAACAGTTCACCCCGCGCCTTCTCATCCAACATGGAAGACGATTCATCAAAAATGACGATCCCGGGCTCCATCGCCAATATCGCAGCTACCGCGACCCGCTGCTTCTGTCCTCCAGACAATTCTGCGGGATGTTTGGACAGCAGGTGGCTGATCTCCAGCTTTTCCGCATAACGCTTCACCCGCTCCGCCATCTCTTCCCTTGGCAAACAGCGGCCCTCCAGGCCGAAGGCAATGTCCTCCTCCACGGTGGCCCCGATAAACTGGTTATCCGGGTTTTGGAATACCATACCGATCCGTGGCCGAATCTGCTGAACGGTCTCCTTCAAAAGTGGAGTTCCTTCCACTATAATAGCTCCGCCGTTCACGGCGAGTAGGCCGCCAAGAAGTTTGGCGAGCGTCGATTTGCCGCAGCCGTTCGGCCCCACCAGCGACATCCAACTCCCATGCGGAATACGAAGCGTCACATCGCTGAGAACCGGCTGTTCCGGCCCATATGCAAAAGATACTTGCTGTAATTCAAAAGCGAGCCCGGTTTCTGTCATCGTCTTTCCCCCTTTCCGGCCTCTGTCCTGCCTTTATGTCTCTATGCCGTTTCCGTCAGAAATCCGTCGAAGAGCGACAGCTTGGATAATGAAGGAATCAAATACCGCACTGCAATGCCTACAGCGATCCCTGTCAGTACCCCCATGATGAGCAGCATCGGCAAATAGTAGAAAATATTAGTGGTGTTAAAATATAAGGATGCGGCCGTAAGCTGCCCGATATTGTGAGCGATCCCGCCGACAATGCTAATGCCGATGGCGCTAAGCCGTTTCCGGCCTACCATCAGCAAGAACCACATCGCCGCAAAACTGAACAGCGCTCCCATGATACTGAATAGAAAACTCGAGAATGTGCCGAAAATAAAAGCTGTAAGCAAGGTCTTGAGCAGCACCATCATTAAGGCATCCCTGGCCCGGAGAAAATAAAGACAGGTCAGCACCATAATGTTGGCCAGGCCCAATTTGGCGCCCGGTACGCTCATATTGATCGGAATCAGCGACTCCACTAAACTAAGTACCACCGCAACGGCGGCGAATATAGCCACGATTACCGTTCTTTTTAATGCCAGATTCGACTGTTCATTTAACGACGGCATCGACATCATCTCCTTCACCGGGCGGGCCCTCGATTTCAACGATCAATTTATGCGGCAAACAAACGATTGTTCCCCCGTTACGCTCCACAAACCCGAACGTAAGGCATACTTTATCCGGACAATCGGCATCGATCATTTCTATGCCATAATCATGGACTTTTAACAGGTTGGTACCGAACTCCGTTTTTATTTCTATCGTCTGCTCTTCCCCGGTCAACTCCACCGTACGGAACAGCTTTCCGTCAACCGTGATATTTGCGACACGTTTTTCATTGTGATCTTTTTCACTTGAATCCCCGCCAAGCCACCTTGGGACCAAAAACGCTGCGGCAATGACAACAATTAACCCGATAAGTAGGATATCTCCGCGTTTCATGGCAAACTCCCTTATTTTTTAATTATATAAATCTTAGACGAACTCATTATACATGTAACTTTCCTCACGGCCGTGTGATATTTCTCTCATTCCAAGAGGGTTTTCACAAATTCCTCACTTAAGGAAGATTTTTATAGAATAATTATTACTTTGTGAATAAAGGTACTTTTAGCACCTATTTATTTCTGCTAAAATCAAGGTCGAAATGACAGGAGAAAAGAGGCTACGCATATGAAAAAAAGCAAATCGACCATCCTGTTGGCGACATGTTGCATGATAGCGGCACTTCTGGGCGGTTGCTCCGACAGCGGGAACTCCGCGAATGTGCAGAGCAATGACGCTCAGGCGGCCCAAAACCAGGTCGTGGAGCCGCTCGGTCAAACCTTTTTTATATTCGACACCGTCGTGAACGTCAAAATATATGACAATCGGGCCACTACTAAAAACTTCGAAGAACTCGAAGCTTTGTTGGAGAGCATCGACGGCAAAATCAGCCGGACGAACCCGGACAGCGAAATCCATCACGTGAACGCCCAGGCCGGCATCGCTCCGGTCGAGGTATCCCCGGATACCTTCGATTTAGTCTCGTTAGCGGTCGATTACGCCAAAAAGACCGACGGCCTGCTCGACCCGTCGATCGGACCGCTCGTCAGCCTCTGGAACATCGGCCATGAAGGCGCGCATGTCCCCTCTCCCGAGGAGATCGCCGCTGCGCAGACGTTGACCGATTACCGGAAAATCGAATTGAATCCGGAGAAGCATGAAATCTATCTGCAGGACAAGGATATGGAGATTGACCTTGGTTCTTACGGAAAAGGCTATGCGGCCGATGCCATTTACGACTATTTGGCTGCTCAGGATTTTCACAGCGCCATCATCGATCTCGGCGGCAACATTTTTGCCATGGGTAGCAAACCGGGCGGCAAGACCTGGAATGTCGGAATCCAGGATCCGAGCCAGGATCGGGGAAATTCGATCGGATCGGTGCACGTCGAAGACAAAACCGTGGTGACCGCCGGGATTTACGAGCGCTACTTTATCGAAGACGACAAGTTGTACCAGCATATCCTAGATCCCCGGACGGGATATCCGGCCGACAACAATATCAGCAGCGTCACGATCGTGACGGACCGTTCTATCGACGCGGATACGATGGATACTTCCCTGCTCATCATGGGCATTGAAGAGGGCTTGGCTTTTGCCGAAGAGATGCCGAATATGGAAGTGTTGTTCATCACCAAGGATAAGAAGCTGTACGCAACCTCCGGCTTTAAGGAAATGCTCGATAAGACCAACGGGGAATACACATTTGCGAACTAGGGAGTATTGGCTAGTTCCTCAATATGAGGTCGCTTTACCCGCCTCCGTTTCGAAAGAAGCGGAGGTTTTTCTTTTGATTCTTTGCCAACGAGCACAGGTTTTAATTTTCTCCTTTCATCTCCTGCTTGACTTTTCACAATAATTAGAGTAAAGTAAATCATTAGATTGTTAAACCCCATATAGTAGTTCCTCAAAAGATTATAACTCTCCTAATACCTAATCAGGTATAAAATTCCTTATTTGATAGACCCAAAGAGTAAGAATTTTCGTGTATTTCTAATTCACGCTGGCGCGGTCATCGGAGCCGCAAGGACAAATGAGAGGTAGGGCTTTTGTTGTTTTGGAAACCGTAATACAGTTGCGGTTGTAGTCTAAGCAGGAACCATTCGTTGCCCTTCATTGTGTACATGAAGGAGCGGGTTACAATATAACTCCATGAGAGTATACACAAAAAAGCAAGCGTCACGCGGATATAATTCCATCCGTTTGGCGCTTGCGTCTATTTTCAGGCTTTTTACTCTACGCTGAGATTATCCCAATTCATCTGGAATTGCTTCAGCATTTCCTGTTTACCGATTTTCCCGCCGATATACGCCTGGATACTGCTGGCGATTTCAGGCGCCATACCGTTCGGAAACCGGAACCAATTCCAGGTCAGCGCTTTCCCGGCATCCGTATAGTTGAGCACTTCCATGCCCAATGCGCCTAGATCCTCCTCCGTCCCCGGGATGCTGTCAAGCGCAGGGATGAACTGGAATTCTTTTGTGATATATTTTTTGCCCGTTTCGGAGGTTACCAGCCAGTTGAGAAATTCTTTGGCTTCCTCCTTGACCGGGGAATCCTTGTAAATGACCCAGTTGTTCGGCACGCCGACAAACAGCTTATCGTTATCTTCAGCCGTATCGTCAACCGGCATCGGCAGAATACCGAGGTTCAGATCCGGGTTAATCCCGTCAAGCTGTACCTGCGTCCAGTTGCCTTGCTGCAGCATGGCCGTCTCCCCACTGGCAAACATCGTCACTTGGGTGTTATAATCCGTGGTCAGCGGATTCGGGTTGCCATATTCCAGCGTCAAATCGAGCAGTTCCATCCACTGCTTGAAAATAGGATCATCCGCAAACTTATATTTGCCGTCCGTTAATCCCTGAATGAATTCCGCCGGGTCTTTTTGATTGGCGAATGCCGCATTGACGTTATGATTTCCGAGGACGAACCATTCCTGGTATCCGTTGGAGAATGGCGTGATTCCCGCCGCCTTCAGCTTCTCGGCCGCTTCACGTAACCCGCTGAGCGTCACAGGCTTCTCCTTAATCCCCGCCTTCTCGAACAGGTCCTTGTTATATATAAAGCCGTAACCTTCCAGGTTCATCGGCTGTCCGTAAAGCCTGCCATCCTTCGTCATCGGCTCCTTGGCGATCTCCTTAACGTCTTTTACCCAAGGCTCGTCCGACAAATCCTCCAGGTATTCCTGCCACATCTCCATCTCCGTAAACCCGCCGATATTGAATATATCCGGTTCTTCTCCGGAGGCGAATTTCGAGCGCAAGGATGCCCCATAGTCACTGCCCCCTCCGACAGTCTGGATATCCAGCTTGATGTCGGGATGTTCTTTTTCAAACTCCGCTTTCAGGCCTTCCATGGCTTCTGCAATTTCCACCTTAAACTGAAAAATATGCAAAACCTTGCGCTTCCCATCCATCTCCGGCCCGCTTTTGCCGCAACCGGCAACCAGCAGTGCCATTACGATCAAGAGCAAGAGTTGTCTCCCCAGCTTCATCTCCGTTCACCCTCCTTCACTTCTTCGTACACGGCCTTATTTTATTTACCCTTTCACCGATCCCTGAGCGATGCCTTCAATAATGTATTTCTGCATGGCCAAGAAAAAGATTACCACTGGCGTAATGCCCAGTACCAAAGCCGGCAGAGCCAGATTCCACTGCTTGGTATACTGCCCGAAGAAGGCGAACGTCTCAATCGGAATCGTAAACAATTCCGGCTTCTGCAAGATCAGCGACGGCATCAGGTAGTCATTCCAAATCCACAACGTGTTCAAAATAATGACTGTTACCGCGATCGGCTGCATGAGCGGGAGAATGATCCGGAAAAACGTCCCATAAGGGGAACATCCGTCAACCCGGCCGGCTTCTTCGATATCTATCGGAACGGATTTGACGAATCCGTGGAGCATGAACACCGTAAGCGGCGCGCCAAAGCCCAAATAGCAGATCACCAATCCCAAAGTCGAGTTCATGAGGCCGAGCAGACTGGTTACTTTGACCAGCGGAATCATGATCGCCTGAAACGGAATGACCATCGCAGCGACAAAGACCGCATACAGGAATCGGTTATACCGTGTCGGTTTGCGGGCCATCCGGTAAGCGGACATCGAGCACATGAGCACGAGCAGCAAGTTGCTGGCCACCGTAACGAGTAGCGAATTGCCGAACGCTTTGGGGAACGAGGTCTTTTTCCACGCTTCCGCATAGTTGCTCCATTGGAATACGTCAGGCCATCCGGCCGAGTCGGTCAAAATTTCGCCAAAGCTTTTCAATGAATTGACGATCAGAAAATAAAAAGGTACCAGAAAGATCAGCCCGCCGAGAAGAAGCACTACTTCGATCAAGATCAGTCCGCCGCGATAGCGTTTGGTGGTATCCATTACAATTCAACCTCCCTGCTCTTGGTCGCCCGGACCTGAAGAATTGAGATCAACGCTACGATAATGAAGAAAATGATCGCCTTGGCCGAACCCATACCGAACCGGCTGATATTGAACGCTTCGTTATAGATATTCAGCGCCACCGATTCCGTCGATTTGAATGGCCCGCCCTTAGTCAGGGAGAGGTTCAGGTCAAACAGCTTAAACGACCACGAGATCGCGAGGAACAAACATACCGTTACCGCAGGCATAACCAACGGGACGATGACGTTACGCAGTACCTGTCCGCGCCCGGCTCCGTCGACCTTGGCCGCTTCGATCAGATTCTTCGGCACATTATTAATGGCGGAAATATAAATGACCATGAGATAGCCCGCGTTTTGCCAGACAAAGACGATCACGATTGCCCAGAAGGAAGTCGCTTCCGTCCCAAGCCAAGGCAACTTAAAAAAGGACCATCCCGTGGCCCCGCCAATGGACGCAAAGCCCCGGACAAAAATAAACTGCCAAATGAAACCCAGCAGCAATCCTCCGATGACATGGGGCATGAAGAAGACCGTGCGCATGACATTGCGGGTGTACAACCGTTTCGTCAAAAAATACGCGAGCGCAAAGCCCACCACATTTGTGAGCAAGACGCCCAGCACCGTGAATTTTGCCGTGAACCAGAATGAATTCAGAAAAGCAGGGTCTTTAGTAAAGACATGGGCAAAATTCCGCAGCCCGACTCCGTCCACCTGTCTGGATATTCCGTTCCAATCCGTGAAGGCATAATACAGGCCCAGAAAGAATGGAACTGCCACGATCAGTATGAAAAATATCGTCGAAGGTCCCACGAACACCAATTGTTGTATCCGCCCGGACTCACTTCTCCGTCTCATTGGCTTCACCCCTTGGCTAACTGTTTTGCCCTTTTTTTACCCTTCGGGGTAAAGGATTGAATCTGGAGAGTCTTGGAGCGGTCAGTTCAGGCTTGACGCAGGAGAGTTTCAATTGCTTGATCCGATGCATAATTCTCGCTATGTATTATAAGAATAAAGTTGTCTTTCCAATCTTGTCCAAAGGGGTGTATCGCATGCGTGAAGGTTTGATTCCTACCGTTCTTGGAGCCGTAGTGTCCGCTTCTGCCGCATCACTGCTTGGAAGCAAGTATAAACTTGCTGCAACCGGAGTTCTCGGCTTTGGCCTGGCGCATATTGTGCTGGGCGCGATCGACTTGATCGAGCACCGTTAGCCTAGACAGGAAGACAGGGGGGTGTCCCAAAAATCATCGTAGATGACTGAGGGACACCCCTATTTCTCCTGACCAAGCTCACTTTCGCCATGTCGCTCCTCCTAGGCTAATCAGGCCACTCTATGAAGATTAACTGGAAAACCTACAGTTATTTCTCTCGGTAGGCCAGGTCCAGACAAACTAACTGGAAATCCTACATCTAATTTAGTCATTTGCAGCAAAAAGAGCGGAATCGATAAGGATTAACTGTAGGTAATACAGTTAATTCTACAGAACGACTAGATTCACGGTAATTAACTGTAGGTAATACAGTTAAGTTGCTCCCAACAACCCTCATTTCTATCGATCCCAGCGGTGAATACTTGAAGTTAGTGGTTCTGATATCTGGTTACTGGAAAGTTTGCTTCATGTGCGCTGTTTCGTGACTAGTTAGTTAAAGTAATTGCAACCGGAGTTCTCGGCTTTGGCCTGGCGCACATCGTGCTGGGCGCGATCGACTTGATCGAGCACCGTTAGCCTAGACAGGAAGACAGCTAGGGAAGGGATTTCCTTCCCTGGTTTTCTCTATAGATCACAATAACTAGGAAGGATTTGCAATGAATAGGTAGAAAGTAATACTTATAGAAGGTGAGCTATTAGAGTGGTTATAAACAAGTACGTAATTAGCAAATACCCCATCCGATGGGGGCCATTAGGAGATGTTTGATTTGGAATTTGCAGATCAGATTCGGGCTCTTGCTAAAAGAGTACAAAAATTGAAGGACAGTATTTTAACGGAAGAAGCAACTAAAACCTCAGTAATTATGCCATTCTTCCAAACCCTAAACTATGATGTCTTTAATCCGGAAGAGTTTCTCCCAGAGTTTGTAGCCGATGTCGGAATTAAAAAAGGCGAAAAAGTTGATTACGCTATTATGCAAAATAAAAAGCCTATCATTTTGATTGAGGCAAAATCCATTCAAGAGCAGCTAACCAAACACGATTCCCAACTTTTTAGATATTTTGGAACTACCGAAGCAAAGTTTGCTATTCTTACAAACGGGGTCATTTACAAATTTTATTCTGATTTAGAAGAACAAAATAAAATGGATGCAACCCCTTTCTTTGAATTGAATTTATTCGATCTTAGGGATCATCAGATTGCTGAACTTAATAAGTTTAAGAAGGATATCTTTGATGTTGAAAGTATCAATACCACTGCCGCAGAGTTGAAATATACGAATGAGGTTAAACGCTTTTTAAAAGAACAGTGGGAAAGTCCTTCAGATGATTTTGTTTCTGTCATATTATCCGATGTTTATCCTGGCAAGAAAACAAGACAAGTGATAGAGAAATTTAACGGTATAGTTAAACGCTCACTAAAAGAATTTGTAAATGATATCCTTAATGACAAATTACAATCTGCGCTTGCTAATACGAATTCCGAACAAGTTACAAAAGAAGCAGCCCCAACAATTGAAACCATTTCCGATGAAAGTCCGGAAGTAGTTACAACTCAGGAAGAGCTAGAAGGTTATATCACCATCCGAGTATTGTTAAAAGATATCATTCCACCAGAGCGTATTAATTACCGAGACAATCTAAGTTACTTTAATATTTTGATAGATAATAATATTAGAAAATGGATATGCAGAATTTATTTGAACAGTTCAAATAAAGCTATTCAATTTAACGATGAAGATAAGACAATGATACCTATAGGAAATATTTCAGATTTAATTTTCCATAAAGAGAAGGCTATTCATACGGCCGAACGTTTCATTTAAAATCCCCATAAAAAATAGCGGATTCCTTTTCAGGAGCCCGCTGTTTTATTTCATTCAGCCAATACGCTCGAATCCACCTCATCCTCCGACAAAATCCGGATGCCCTCTTGCTTCAGTAAAGCCGCTGCCACGCCGTTACCCGGGATTCGCCGGCCATTGAAGTTCCCGTCATAAATTACACCGTTGCCGCAAGAAGGGCTGTTCGCCTTCATGACGACCGTTGTTGCGCCTAGCTCTTTGGCGATACGAAGGGTCTCATGAGCACCGTGAATGAACATGTCAGTAACGTCATGACCTGATTTCGTGATGACCCGTGCATTGCCGCACAGCACATCTTCCCCCGTACCCCCGATAATCTCCGCTGGTTCCCGAGGGATAGACAACCCGCCAAGAATCTCCGGACAAACCATTACCGCCTTCTTTTCCTCTACCCAATTTCGAATGGTCTCATCCAAACAGTCCATTCCGTTATACCTAACCTTCATTCCCGCCAGGCAGGAACTAACCAAGATCATACGATTGACCTCCCTTTGCAATGGTTATCCGTTCGCTAAAAAGAGAATATCCACCGAAAATAACCATATCTCTCAGTATATCTAAGAAAGACGCCGGGAGTATATACATTAATTCTCCGGTTCTTTCTCAAACAACACTTCTGCTATACACTGGTGTCGGGATCAATTGGTATTCCATTCGGTCAGAATTCATCCTGGAATAATTGCCCATAATTTGTATTGACTAATAAAAGAGTAGAATGATAACATACGATTAACTTATTTTTAAACAATTTGAACCTCTTTTTTATCCACTTCAGCCTGCGAATAACTTTTCTCTTTTGCGCAAACGTTTGCCTATCCTCCATTAATTTCGAATCGCTTATGGTTGCTGGCCTGCCGGACAACCTTCGATAGCATCAAACGAGCTGTTCACTGCCATAGTTCGCCCTTTGTCCCCAAGTGAACCGCGCGTATGAGAATCGTTCTCCCAATCACCCAGATTCCCATCACGCAGCCCTACCTTAGCGAGAGTACCCGCAATTGAGATTCACGATCTTATGCACGGAAAGGAGGAATCACTTTCAGAAGAGCGACTTTTTTGTAAGCGCATACTTTTGCCGAGTCCATTTTAAAGGAGGAAATATAACGATATGTTGTTGAAACTGAGCAGAAAAACGTTCTTATTCTTTATGACGCTGGTTATGGTGTTATCGACATTTTCTCTCTCATCCAACATTCAAACTTCAGAGGCGGCAGACGTTGCACCCGCAGGTTTGAAAGTACACTTTAAAAAGCCGGCAGGCTGGGGTTCTCCGCAGCTATATTATTATCAGACCAGTCCGAATGTTTCCGAGCCGTCATGGCAAGCCTCACCTGCTATGACCGCAGAAAACGGAGATTGGTATGTTTACACCATAGAAGGCGTCGATAGCGCCCGGGTTATTTTTAAGGACAGTAACGGCAACCAGACACCAGGCAATGGACAACCCGGCATTCTGAGGGATAAAGAAGGCTGGTATAACGGAAGTGCCTGGAGCGATACCAATCCCGATGTGGTTGATACAGTTGCTCCGGACACGCCATCCGGTTTAACAAGCACCGCCAAGACGGCTACCACTATAACGCTCTCCTGGGCCGAGAGCTCGGATAATGTCGGCGGAAGCGGAATTTCCGGCTATATGGTCTACCGGAACGGTTCACAAGTGGGTGCGGAGTCTCCTGTCACAACTTATACGGACAGCTCCCTTAGCCCGGAGACGGAGTATACCTACACAATCAAGGCTAAGGACAAAGCGGGAAATATATCAGCCGCAAGCACCCCGGTTACGGTAATCACAAGCCCTGCGCCCAGCACAAACAAAGTTACCGTTTATTATAAATTAGGCTATAGCACGCCTTACATTCATTATCGCCCGGCAGGCGGCAACTGGACGGCAGTGCCCGGTGTGGCAATGGCAAACGCGGAAATCTCAGGGTACGCTAAATCTACCATCGATATCGGGACGGCCGCCCAGCTTGAGGCCTGCTTCAATAACGGCAGCGGTCAATGGGACAGCAATAACGGCAAAAATTATCTTTTCAATCCGGGAACCTGGACTTACTCGGCAGGAGTAATTACTCCGGGCGCCCCTTCCAACGGTTCGACAGACACGACTCCGCCCGCCGTACCGGCCAATTTGGCAGTAACGGGTAAAACTGCTACGACAGCGACAATCTCATGGACCGAGAGTACGGACAATAGCGGAGGAAGCGGCCTTCAAGGTTATGAGGTCTACCAAAACGGCAGCTTGATCAATGCCAATGTATCTGCGGTCACTTATACTTTTAATGGTTTGACACCCTCAACCAGTTATTCATTTACCGTACTGGCCAAAGACAAGGCGGGAAATAAATCGTCCCAGTCCACGCCTCTTGCCGTAACAACTTCTGCACAGGATGATGGAAACCAGGCCGTCATCTATTATTACACCAAGACGCGCGCCTGGTCACTTGTAAACATCCATTACTCTCCCGCCGGTGCCGCCTGGACGACCCCTCCTGGAGTAAAAATGGCGGAAGAAGCATGCAGCGACTGGACCAAAATCACCATCGACCTCGGCGAAGCAACAAGCATGAAAGCCGCGTTCAACAACGGCTCGGTTTGGGACAACAACGGCGGCAAAGATTATGTAATCGGAGCAGGAATCACCACCGTCAAAGACGGTGTGGTCACCTCCAATACAATCAGTCCGTGTACCCCTTTGCCGGAAGACATAACCCCACCTTCGGTGCCGGACAATCTGAAGGCGGTTGCTAAAGACCTAAGCATTACCTTGACCTGGAACGCCTCGACCGACAACGAGAACGGAAGAGGTGTAGCCGGGTATGAAATTACGCGGACGGGCGGAACCCAGGGCGATAAGGTGTATACGACCACCCGGACCGATTTCACGGAGAGCAAACTCGAGGCTCAAACCACCTACACTTATACGGTAAAAGCTTTTGATAAGGCGGTCCCATCCAACATGTCAGCCGCCAGCCAGCCGATCTCGGCCAAAACGGGTAATGCCCCGCTGCCTGCAGTAGGAGGAACACCGCTTGGAGGCGACGCTCGGGAAGACTCCATTTACTTCGTCATGACCGCCCGCTTCTACGATGGGGATTCATCCAATAACCGCGGCGGACAATTCCATGAATCTTCGGGTAATGAGGCCAACAATGATCCTATGTTTCGCGGAGATTTCAAGGGACTGATGGATAAGCTGGATTATATCAAAGCCCTCGGCTTCTCGGCGATTTGGATTACACCGGTCGTACTCAATCGCTCCGACTATGACTTCCATGGTTATCACGGATACGATTTCTACCGCGTCGATCCTCGTTTGGAATCAAGTGGTGCAAGCTATCAGGATTTAATCAACGAAGCCCACAACAAGGGAATCAAGATTATCCAGGATGTCGTCTACAATCACTCCAGCCGCTGGGGGGCCAAGGATCTGTTCACGCCGACTGTTTACGGCGTCCGGGACGCTCAATGGAGTTGGTACTACGACGAGGCGATCCCTGGACTGGAGTATGACGGCATGTATCCGAATGACGTTGCCGCCAAGGCTTATAACGGAGACATCTGGTCCACGGAGGAACCGGCCGGCAACACTTGCCGAAACTGGGGAACCCCGACCGGGAACTACAGCAAGGAAGGCTATCCCATTTATAATTGCCAATGGCCTAATCCAACCTCCGGTATGTTCCCGGAGCAATACTACCACCCATGCTGGATCGGTAATTGGGAAGGCGAGGATTCGCGCAGTTGCTGGCTCCATGAGGACCTTGCCGATTTCAATACAGAGAGCGAGCCTGTGCAGGATTATTTAATCGGGGCATACAACAATTTCATTGATATGGGGGTTGACGGATTTAGGATCGATACCGCCGTCCATATTCCGAGGGTAACTTGGAACCGCCGTTTCCTGCCCGCTGCCGAGGAACATTCCGTAAGTAAATTCGGGGAAAAGGGCGAGAACTTCTTCATGTTCGGCGAAGTGGGCGCATTCGTAAACGACAAGTGGAACCGTGGCTCGGTCAACCATTCCGCGCAGTTCTTTACTTGGAAAGAACGTAAGGAATACAACGCCGATGATGAAATCGCCGCCTTAGAACAATTTAACTACGAAAATCAGCTCGGGACGGGCAATCAGCCTCAATCGGATAATGCCTTCCTTAAAGGCAACAACTATCACACTCCCGACCACAGTAAGTTCTCAGGCATGAACATCATCGATATGCGAATGCACATGAATTTCAGCGATGCCGTCAACGCCTTCTACAACGGCAAAGATTCGGACGATTCGACCAATGACGCTACCTACAACGTGGTGTATGTCGGCAGTCATGACTACGGCCCGAACAAATCAAGCACAGCCTACAATGGCGGAACAGATGCTTGGGCGGAAAATATGAGCCTGATGTGGACGTTCCGGGGTATCCCGACCATCATGTACGGCGATGAAATTGAATTCCAAGCCGGTGAGCGGATCGACTGCGGCCCAACCTGCCCGCTCGAAGAGACCCGCCGCGCGTACTTCGGCGATGAAATCGAAGGCACTGTTGTTGCGAGCGACTTCGGCAAGGTGGCCTCCGCTTCCGGCAAAGTTGCCGATGCGCTGAATAAACCGCTTGCCAAACATTTGCAGCGGCTGAATCAGATTCGCCGGCAGATTCCGGCATTGCAAAAAGGCCAATATTCCACGGAGGGCATTTCCGGCAGAATGGCCTTTAAACGCCGGTACACGGATGCCGCCCAAGGAATTGACAGCTTTGTACTGGTAGCAATAAGCGAATCGGCTACCTACACCGGCATTCCAAATGGCACTTATAAAGACGCCATTACCGGGGATGTTAAGAATGTAACAAACGGCAATTTGTCCATCAATCTATCCGGCAAGGGGAATCTTAGAATCTATGTTCTGGACCTGCCGGGCAATCCGGCTCCGGGTAAAATCGGCGAAGCCGGGCCGTATTTGAAATAAATTAAACTCTCTTAAAATCAAAGAAGCGGCCTCCGGGAAGCCCGGAAGCCGCTTCTTCAATCGCTATCCTCTTTCACTCTTCTCACTCAAGCTCGATCTCAAACAACCTCGCCGCTCTGCGCGCGGGTATCGACACACTGAGGGTGCCGGCTACGCGGTTCCAATACCACTCCGCTTCGCCATCCGATGGGTAGGCGAGCTTGATCTTGGCCTCTCGCCCGGCACCGTACGGAAGCGGGAATGTCGCAGTGGCATCCCCTTCCATTCTCCATACCGCCAGGAACAAGGAATTCCCATCGCGAATTCCGTAACTGAGCCACGGGTCATCCAGCCGTGGTAGCCCATTGGGCCAGAACGGCAGGCCGGACGCAATATGATGCCGGATGCTCTTATAGTATGCGATTCCCTCTTTTACGTAGTCGAGCCCTTCCGGGCTGATCTCGGCCAAATGACCGCTTTGATGAATGCGCAGGAGCAGGCTGTTAATCATATTCATAGCCACTTCTTCTCTGTCGCCATCCCGTAGCGGATAAGACCACACCGCGCATTGTTCTGGCGTGACTAGCGAAGCGGATGCCGCAGCGATGGCCGCATTCTTCAAATAATCGGTCTGGTCGCTGCTCGATTGGATGCTGTGACGGCTCAGCATCGCGTAATCCAGCCTCATGCCGCCGCTGCCGCAGTTCTCAATGACCAGCTCGGGATAGCGCTCGAATACCCCATCAAGCCACTGCAGATAAGCCCGGTTATGGCCGAGTAAGCCGTCGCCGAAACTGTCCGCGGCGCTTTCCGTTCCGATGCCCGCATTAATGTTATAGTCCATCTTGATGTAACCGACGCCATAATTTTGAACGAGCCGGTCTATGACTTCATCCGCATAGGCTCGCACTTCAGGATTGCGGTAATCAAGCTGATAGCGCGAATGGTCGATCACCCGTTTGCCGTGGCGGACAAAGAACCAGTCGTCCGGCACTTGCCCTGCCTTCCTACACGCCACGCCCATGACTTCAAGCTCCAGCCAGAGGCCAGGTACCATCCCCTTCCCCCGGATGTAGTCCAACACCTCTTTGATCCCGCCAGGGAATCTCGCTTCGGAAGGCAGCCATTCTCCGACTCCATCCCACCAATATCCGTCCGAGTACCAACCGCAGTCGATGCAATAGTATTCGCATCCGGCTTCGGCTGCGGCATCGATTAACGGAATCAGTTTCTCCGTCGTAGGGTCGCCGAACAGGCAGTTCATGTAATCGTTAAAAATGACCGGAAGCTTCACATTGTCCTCGTTCGCTCTACGAATTGTGCGGCGGTATTGCGTCAGGACTTCGATCCCTTGCTGTAGCCCGCCCGCCACCGCGCATATCGCAGCCGGGACCGTGCTGAACTTCTCACCCGGCGCAAGCCGTTTCCACCAATGATGCTCATTCTCGGTAGGACCGCTGAGCTGCACGTACAGCTCGTCCGTCATATCGCTGAGCTCGAACTGCCAGGAACCGTTATGCTCGATCTGCCAGATGAGCCCCTCACCGGTCTCCGTATTCTCCAGAAATGCCGATGGTGCATACTGCGATGTCGACCAGGTCCCCGTATTGCTGTAGGACAGGCGCTTCATCGAAAATTCATTCACCGTGTTCAGCCCCAGCTCCGGAAGCGTATAAGCTTGCCACTGGGCCTCCCCGTACCAAGTATTATGAGGGATATGCAGGCGGACTTTGGCATCACGCCCGCTTACGCCATGCTTATCAAATCCGGTGTAGGCGAAAGAAGAGACATATTCCAATCCCAGCACCTCTGTCCCGCCGTTCTCCAGCTCGTTCCACATTTTCACGACCGGCAAACCGTCATAGAACTGAATGTGACTGCGAACGTGCAAGCCGGTCATCCCCTCGTCCTGCTGATGGATCACCAGCTTGCGGCCGGTCTCATTACGCACATCTTCCAGATGCTGCAGTTTCAGTCTTTTTCCTGGCAAAGTCCCCGTATGCTTCGAACCGTGGTGATCGTCGTGATTCTCCCCTGAGACATGAACCTCCACCAGCCGATGCTTGCTTCTGTGCTTGTCATCCCAAGCATCGACCACTGGAGCCGGCCGATCTCCGAAGTGAAGCAGCCGCACGTCCCGATCTTCCGTTACTTCAAGCCGCAAATGCAGCCCGTTCTCCTGAATATAGATGTTTTCCGCCATGCTGGATTCGTCTCCTCTCCCTTTCGGTTTATCCCTTGACCGACCCGGCTGTCATGCCTTCAACAATGTAACGCTGCAAGAAAATGAACAGAATAACGACCGGTAGCACGCTGAGGACGGAGGAGGCCATCAGGCTGCCCCAATCGGTCTGATACAGGCCTTTGAACAGGCTGATCCCCGGCGTCAATGTACGATGGGCTTCATCGTTGATGAACACGAATCCGAACATAAACTCGTTCCAGGCATTCAGAAAAGCGAACAACGATGTTGAAACCAGACTCGGCAGTGAGACAGGCAGCAGGATGCGGAATATCGTGCCGATCTTGCCGCAGCCGTCGATTTCGGCCGCTTCCTCCATTTCGAACGGAATGCTGTCAAAGAAGCTCTTCATCATAAAAGTGCATAATGGGACGGTAAACGTCGTATACGCGAGAATCAGGGACAGGTACGAATTGATCAATCCCATGTTACTCAAAATCATATAGAGTGGAATAAGCAGGAGTACCCCGGGAATCATTTGTGACAGGAGCATAGCCACGCTGAACAACTTAATCCCCTTAAACCGCAAATAGCGGCTGAGGGCATATCCCGCAAATATCGAAATCAGAATCGCCATCAAAGTTACGGTCACAGCAATAAACATACTGTTCTTGAAGAACGTCAGAAAAGCCGAGTTGTTCAAGACATTATTGAAGTGCATGAAGGTCGGCGTATCCGTCCACAAGCTCGGCGTAACCGAACGGATCTCTTTTGTCGGCTTGATCGAAGTGACGAACATCCAAAGAAACGGAAAAACACAGTATAGGGAAAATCCAATCAACACCACATACGTTACGGCCTGCAAAAAATTTCTCTTTTTTCTACTTATCAGCATCGCTGTTCACACTCCATCCCGCGAGAGAATCACGCACGGTTCTTTCTCGCCGTGTAAAAGTAATATAGTAAAAATCCGCACAACATGAATCCGAGCATCATGGATGCAAGAGCAGATGCGCTGCCAAAGTTATATTCCTGCATGGCATACCGGTAAATCATGATCGGCAGGGTCTCCGAGGAATGCAAAGGTCCGCCTTCGCTCATAACCCAAATAAAGTCAAAGTTGATCGCCGACCAAATGATATGGACAAAAATAATCGTAAGAGATACGGTTTTAAGCTGGGGTAAGACGATTTTGAAAAATCTTTGTCTGACGCCCGCGCCATCGATCGCCGCAGCTTCAAGTACATCGCGCGACACCGATTGCAGACCTGCCAGCAACGTAATCGTAAAGAAGGGAAAGCTTCTCCAAATATTGACGAACACGATGGTAAGCAGCGCCGTGTTCATCTCGCCGAGCCAGTAGACCGGCTCATCGATAATGCCGAGGTTGGTCAGCCAGTAATTGATAATGCCGTAGTCAGGGGAAAGCATCCAATCCCAGGTCAATCCGGCCACGACGATCGGCACGACCCAGGGAACAATGACGAGTGCACGAAAAATCGTTCTTCCCCGGACATTCTGATTCAGCGCGACAGCGGAGACGAGGCCGAGCAGATACTCCCCTGC
>DJTQ01000154.1 GCA_002439285.1 Paenibacillaceae bacterium UBA6304 | reverse complement strand
GCAATTGATGTTTGCGAGTTCCACCACATCGCCGCCGCTCGAAATGTCCGCGCATAAACCGGCCAGCGCCTCACGCTCGCCGCCCAGCACGGCGGCCATAGCGCCCTGCCCGCCAGGCACAGCCTGTTCCATGAACTCGCCGCGTGCACGTACCGTCGCCACGGCCTCTTCGAACGACATCGCCCCCGCAGCCGTCAGGGCGCTGTATTCGCCCAGACTGTGGCCCGCCACATAATCGGGCTTAAAGCCTTTACTCGCAAAAGCCTCGTAAAGAGCTACGCTCGTAGTCAGCAATGCCGGCTGCGTATTGGCCGTTTGCTTCAAATCTGCTTCCGGGCCTTCGAAAATCAGCTGCGTCAACGGGAAGCCAAGCACGGCATCGGCCTGATCAAACCTAGCCCGAGTCTCAGCCAGGCTGTCATAAACATCTTTGCCCATTCCCACGCTTTGGGAACCCTGACCCGGAAAAACATAAGCGATTTTCCCCATACTAGTCTATGCACTCCTTATCACGCTATTGTCAAAATTAGATTGGATTACCAAACTAGCACGGATGCTCCCCAGGTTAATCCGCCACCGAAGCCTACCAAAAGGACGGTGTCGCCTTCCTTCATCCGGCCTTCCTCGGCCGCTTCTACCAATGCCAACGGTATGGATGCCGCTGATGTATTCGCGTATTTATCCACGTTAATGACGCATTTCTCCTCCGGCAAATCAAGCCGTTGCATCGCGGATTGGATAATCCGAATGTTGGCCTGATGCGGCACGAAAAGGTCGATATCTTCCTTGGTCTTTCCGGCTTTGCGCAACACTTCTTCTGTAGCCGTGCCCATGACGCGGACCGCAAATTTGAACACTTCCCGGCCGTTCATGTAGATGAAATGCTTGCCGCCCTGTACGGTCTCTTGCGATGCCGGCAGCCGCGATCCTCCGCCTTCCAATTTCAACAGCGGACCGCCTGCGCCTTCCGCACCAAGGTCAAATGAGAGGAATCCGCGGCCTTTCGGTACTTCGCCGAGAACAACCGCTCCGGCTCCATCTCCGAACAGGACGCAGGTGTTCCGGTCGGTATAATCTGTAATACGGGACAACGTATCGGCCCCGATAATGAGTGCGTTATTGTACATCCCGGTTTGCAAAAAGCCATTGGCCGTAGCCATGCTGTAGACGAAGCCCGAGCAGGCGGCCGATAAATCGAATGCCGCTGCCTTTTTGGCGCCGAGTTTATCCTGCAGAATGCAGGCCGTCGAAGGAAACGTCATGTCCGGCGTTACCGTCGCGACGATAATCAGCTCCAAGTCTTCCGCCGCCATACCGGCGGATTTCAGCGCCCGTACGGCCGCTTCATAAGCCAGATCGGAGGTTGCCTGTTCCGGCGCAGCAATATGGCGCTCACGGATTCCTGTCCGCGAGACGATCCATTCATCGTTCGTCTCTACTATTTTCTCCAAATCCGCGTTGGTCAACACTTTTTCTGGCACGTATTTTCCGAACCCCACGATACCTATCGAACGCAAACTCATGAATCCGCCCCCTGTTTCCCGCTGATTTCCTCTGATATGCTCTCCGTCAACCGACTCTGCACCGCCGCGCGGGCTTGGCGGACCGCGTTCTTAATCGCTTCTCCGTCCGATGAGCCGTGTCCTTTGACAACCAAACCGCTTAATCCAAGTAATGGAGCGCCGCCATGCTCTTTATAATCGAGCGTTTGCTTAAGGTTCCGCATCGACGGCATGAGCACAGCCGCAGCCAGCTTGTTCTTGAGCGATTTCGTGAACTCCTGCTTGAGCAACGAGAACATGGCACCAGCGGTGCCTTCCAGCGTCTTCAGCAGGATGTTGCCGGCAAAGCCGTCGCATACCAGAACATCACAGGCTCCAGTCAACACATCGCGGGCTTCCACATTGCCTACAAAATCGACCGGCAACTCTTCCAGTAACGGATAAGCCGCTTTCGTCAACTCGTTGCCCTTCTTGGCTTCGGTTCCGACATTCAGCAGCCCTATGCGGGGCTTCGCTATGCCATGCACCTTTTGACGGTAAACACTGCCCATCAAAGCGTACTGAGCCAAATGCTCAGGCTTTGCATCCATATTCGCGCCCAGATCCAGCGCGAGAACGCCTTGGCCGTCGAGCGTCGGGATCATCGGTGCAAGCGCAGGCCGCTCGATGCCCTTCATCCGACCCACGACGAGAAGACCCGTCGTCATAAGCGCTCCCGTATTGCCTGCCGAAATCATCGCATCGGCTTCGCCGTCATGCACCATACGCCCGGCAACGACCATCGAGGCGTCTTTCTTGCGGCGCACTGCTCTTACCGGCTCATCCTCCGCATCGATCACCTCTTCAGCAGAATGGATCGTAAGATTGGACGGCGCATTGATCATAAGCGGCTCCAGATCAGCCTTGCGACCGACGAGAACGATCTCGATATCGCTCCACTCCTTAGCCGCCGCCAGCGCGCCTTCTACCGTACTCTTCGGCGCATGGTCTCCTCCCATCGCGTCAATCGCGATTCGCATGCCTAATTTCCTCCTTCATGAACGGGATTGTCATCGCCTGTCGAACGGTAGATGACGAAGTTCCCCTGAAATACCATTTCTTCACCGACATAGATGAAGACTTCAACTTTTGCTTTGCCCTTATTCCCCGACATCGGACGGACATAAGCTTTGGCGATGCAT
>DJTQ01000097.1 GCA_002439285.1 Paenibacillaceae bacterium UBA6304 | reverse complement strand
GTTGTGGTTTTTCAATTTATGTTAATCACTTTTTCCATAGACGAGGCGTCTACATATACTTTCCCCCCGCCTGCACGTACCGCCGATGAACTGTGGCCACCTCGCTTTCCGTCCGCTGCTTCGCCGAAGTCAGCTCAGAGACCAAACGGCTGATCTCATGTCGTCTACTCTGCACTTGTTCCAATGCCTCATTGATCCGGCCCTGAACCATCCAATCGGCGATTAAGCCGTCGAAGAAATAGTCCGAAAATTTCAGCAACCCGTCTACCTCAAGTCCGGCCGTGTTCAGACTGCCGCCCACATCCTGAAGCTCCTTTTCGAACCTCCGCAAATTTGTCTGCGCCGCATAAATATGGTCCATCGCTTCATCGATGTGATTATGCTTAATATGCGTGGATAGCATGCCGCCGCCCAGCATATCGTAGGTGCCCCAATTTCGTGCCGATTGCAGACCTTCTTCCGCACGGACAAGATCGTCCTGCACCGAATGTCCGGCCTGGACGGCTTCATCCAGCTCCCTGACCTCCACGGTCAATACAGCTTGACGCTCCGCCAGCTCCATCAGCTCAGGGTTACTATCAAGTATCTGCTTCTCCTTGGCCTGAAAAATCCGGTCATAGTCGTTCTTCCAATACTTAACCTCCTGAAGCTGCCGCTCCAACTGCCCGATTTGCTCCTCCGCATCCCGGACCGCCCGGTCTGCCTCCTCATATCGGAGCCGGGCCGCTACTACTTCTCTTTGCTCTTCATCCAGCTTCTCCATTTTCTTTCCCATCAACGTATACAACATATTAGACAATGACATACCGGTTAGCCGGTCGACGTCCTTTTCTTCCGCTGCCAATCTGCTTCGGGCTTCCTGCCTGGATTGCTCTAGTCGGGTAACCTCATGCTTTAACTGTTCCAGACGTTTTTCCCACTTTTCCTTCTTTCGCCCTTGTTCCTTCAATTCGGCCAGACGTTCGTTCAAATCTTCAAACAATTGCCTCGCATCCTTTCTCCTGTACCTAAGCACTTGTTCTTACTATACTCATACTTACACTCTTCGCTCAAACGGAATCGACAGCTCCCTGCCGGCACGACGAACTATTAGTATAATCATAAAAAAGGCGATAAACATTGCAACACTGCTAAACAAGATTACCCCTATCACCTGGGTATTCAAGATAAAAGGATAGGCGATCATATAAAGAGCGGAACAGCCGAAGTAAAACCGCCAGCGGAAGCGGATGGAGCTTGCCAGGTCCCCTTTTCCCCGGATCGCCGCCAGTTTGAAGCATCCTTCACAGATGCTGTACATAAGGACCCATTGCATGAGATTCTCGGCCAGACTCAGGATCAGAAGATAGTTCAGGGACAACGCCGGTTGATTTAAGTTCAGTTCATTCACCTGAAAAAAGTTTGGAATCGAGATAACGCTCAGCACAGCCGCAGACCACATGCCCAGGTTGAAACTACGCTCTTTTTTTCGTAACTCCGACAACGCCGACAGGATCATAAGATATCCGATCGTATTAGGCAGCAAGTCTACCATGACTCGTATGTTAAAAATCACAAAAACCAGGCCATACCCAATTCGATAAAATAAAATTTTCATTCTCCCGACCTCCTGGCTTGCACAAAGTCGGCGACTTCCCGTCCGGTCAGATAAGGGGCGATATCCACAAAAATCACTTCCTTAGACCGCTCACCCTGATCTGTCTCCAGCTCCATATGCAAAAGGAAGCGATACACGTCCGTCCTGGCTATCGGCCCGACGCCGTCGGGAAGCGCAAGTTGATACGTAACGGTAGCCGTTTCCCCGGATTTGAATTTTAACGGAAACGGTATTTTCTCCAGAGGGACGCCGCTGTTGATACCTTCCGAGGAGTACGAGATTTCCTTTTGCTCCAGATGCCGGATGCTTTTCGTATCCAGAATCACGTTGAACCGGTCCGCTAAAGACGGCAAGTAAGTCGAATTAATGCCGGTCAAGCGGGCATCTTTCTTAAACTTGACCCGGGCAAACCCCGCTTTATACGATGAGGAGCCGCTGGAGGTACCTTGAACTGGTGCAGCTCCCAGTTTCGGATCGGGACGAAATACCTGAATTTCACCAATCTCCATCTCTTTCGAAGAATTATCATCAAAATGCGCCAGAACCCGATGTATCACCAAAGGTCCCTTTTCCGGAAATTCAGGCTGAACCAGATCATAATCCATGATCTGCACCCGCATCGTCCCCTGGGTTTGATGGGCGTAACTGTTTACATCCGGGATCGGAGAAATCTGAACATTAGGAAGCTCCGGAATTTCAATCCACTGCAGTTTGGTCTTGGCCGATTTATTCTCCAAGTACAGCAGATCGAACGAATAGCCCGGCGAATTTTCCACTTCTATAAAATGGTTGAGAAAGACCGGCTCCGGCAGCTGGGACCTGTGATAGTACCACAAGTTTCCTCCCCAGCTCCCCGCCACCAATACCAGCACGATAATAAAAATGATTCGTTTCATTGCATTTCCTTTCCTAATGGAGTCGCATCCATGCGCGAGGGGTATGCAATATAAACGCCTTTTGAATTTGAATAGTTGCCCGCTTTATGAGTTAGAACTCGCCAGCTTATCTTTTCTCCCAGGGGAATGCGCCGCTTTTCTCCGCTTGCTCGACAATGAGCTCGCAAATACGGTGGCTCTCCAGCGCATCTTTGAGGGAAATCGATGGCTGTTTATTGTCCCGGACACAGGTCAGAAAATGATCGATGATTTGCGCAAACCCTCGGCGGTGCAGCACCGGCTCCCAGTCGTTGAATTTCTGCCGGGACTCTTGCCCTCCATTAAAATGAATCGTCGTATTCAAACCTTCCACGACCCACTTGTTACCCGGATTCATGATCTCCAGAATTTCATCGTTGGCTCCCGAATCCCGGTTCATAATACCCGTGCAGACAAAGCCATCCCCTTCCAATTGGACCTGGGCGTGATACAATTTCCCTTCCTGTATGAACATGGAAATACGAGGTGTCCCGGTAATTTTACCAGGTGCCATAAAGCGGATCGTATCGATAACATGGATGTAATCGTCATACACGAACCTGCGTGCAAAATCCGGCGAAAAGAGACGATTTTTTTGCAGCAAAGCCATGCGCCGATCGTTCTTCTCCTTCATCGCCGCCACCATCGGGGCAAACCGGCGGTTAAAGCCGACCATGAGTATAACGCCAAGCTGCTCAGCCAGCGCCGTCAATCTCTCCGCTTCCTCGTAATGATACGAAATCGGCTTATCCACGTAGACGTGAATCCCGCTACGCATCAACTGCTCCGCTATACCGACATGCGATTCCGTTGACGAATGAATAAACGCCGCATCGATGCCCGATGCGATCAATTCCTCCACCGTTTGCACCGCTTCCCGGACCCGATACTTGGCGGATAACCGCCCTAACGTCTCCCTGCTTCGCGTACAGAACACAAGCTCAATATCCTCCCGCGCCGTAATCACCGGCAAATACGCCTTCTGCGCAATATCTCCAAGACCAATTATTCCGATTCTCATCATAGTTCCTCCTGAAATGTTAGTTATCTATGTAGTGATTGAAATGTATAAACCATTCATTGGCTGATTTCATTGTGGCATATGGGGAGGGTAGTGTAAACTTGGAGGAGGAAATCCCCTGAAATTTGAATCAAGACTAGGAGAATGCAACCTTGAAAAAAAGATTAGTATTCCTGTCCGTACTGTTCGGACTTCTCGCTATGATACTCGTACTAAGCAATTTTTCTTTTTTCACCGAGAATACCGGCTATGATCTTCAACTTGGTCACACTCCGAATCAGGAATTCCCCAGGATTAACGACAAATCTGATCACTTTAGTAATACGGAACCTCTTGTAGCCATGGCAATCTACCCCGATAAAAAAGAACGCCTCCTGCAAGCTCAATTATATGTTACCAGAAGCGGGGATACTGAAATTCTGCAAGCTGAAAAAATGAGAGAGACGGCTGAATTAGCCGCCTTTGAAATGAGACTTAGAAATTTGGAATGGGAGCCAGGGGAATACACCCTGTTTTTTAAACGTGGGTTGAGATTCAGAGGTCTTTAAATTTTACTCTCTATTGAATCTCATTAGTTATATATGTAGTGATAAATGTGGCATATGGGGAGGTTTGTTTAAAAGTAAATTAGTTTAGTTTATGAAATATCCCTTTTAATTTGATAAGCCATTTAGGAGAATAAAAGTAACTTGTTGGTATCCCCTTATAATCATCGGTGTAATTAATAGATTTTAAGTGATCAATTATTCTTAGAGGTAGGTCTGTTTCAGACAGATTTGCTTTTTTGAAGAATTTATTGCATGAAACACATAAGAGATAATCGACATCAGCATGTACTAGATACCAATTTAGTTCCTTCGTGCAAACTGGATAGTAAATTGTACGATTGCTAAAAACACTCAAAAAACCACCTCTCTTGCTAAATAACTTCTTTCTACGGCAAGTTTGCCGGCTCGCTTAAGAAACAATCATCAACCAAACATAAAGCCCGCTCAATGTAATAAACAACGTCGGTACCGTCAGAAGAATCCCCGTTTTAAAATACTTACCCCAAGTAATTTTGATCCCTTTCCGGGACAAAACATGTAGCCACAGCAGGGTCGCCAAAGAGCCGATCGGAGTGATTTTCGGTCCGAGATCGGAACCGATCACATTGGCATACACGAGTGCTTCCCTCACCAGTCCATCGGTATTCGTACTATCAATAGCCAGTGCATCGATCATCACGGTAGGCAAATTGTTCATCACAGACGACAGAATCGCAGCGATAAAGCCCATCCCTACGGTTGCGGCATAAACGCCCTGATCCGCCAGCCACTGAATGACATCCCCCAGGTGATCGGTCAATCCGACATTGCGAAGCCCATACACCACGACATACATCCCGATGGAAAAGACGACAATCGACCAAGGCGCTTCCTTGATCACTCGCCGGGTTTCGACGGCAGGACTGCGACGGGTAGCTACGATAAAGAACAAAGCTACGGCCCCAGCAGCCAGCGATACCGGAACACCGATGAATTCAGCCGACAGATAGGCGATTAGCAGCAGGCCGAGAATGATCCAAGACAAACGGAACATGCGCGGGTCCCGAATCGCATCTTGCGGTTTCTTTAACTGATTCAGATCATAGCTTCCCGGGATTTGCTTACGAAAAAATAAGTACAGCACCAGCATGCTCGCTCCTAGGGAAACCAGGTTCGGTACGACCATGCGAATTGCATATTCCATGAATCCGATGCCGAAATAATCGGCAGAAACGATATTGACCAGATTGCTCACCACGAGCGGCAGTGAGGTCGTATCCGCGATAAAACCGCTCGCCATAATAAACGGAAGCACCATCCGGTCGTCGAATCGAAGCGCACGGACCATGGCCAGCACGATGGGCGTTAAAATCAGGGCCGCCCCGTCATTCGCAAACAAGGCCGACACAGCCGCGCCAAGTATAATGACGTATACAAACATCCGCTTGCCGCTCCCGCCGGCTAGTGAAGCCATATGCAGCGCCGACCATTCAAAAAATCCGATTTCATCGAGAAGAATCGAAATAATGATAATAGCAACGAAAGCCAGCGTAGCATTCCAGACAATCGCCGTTACATCCCCCACATCGGCAAAGCTCACTACCCCGAACGCTAAAGCCAGTATCGCACCGCCCATGGCGGACCATCCGATGCCCAGCCCCTTGGGCTGCCAGATGACAAAAACCAAAGTAAGTAGAAAAATAAATCCCGCAATGTATTCCAACTTCAAAATCCCCTCTTCTGTCAATTACAGCAGTTGCCGTCCGTACATGTATTCATCATCCCCACCTGCTTGGCGGAAAACGGAACCGCATCCAATACAGCTTGAACATAAGGTTTGTCTTCCACTGAGAGCTTATAGTAAGCCCATTGCCCCCGTCGTGATTCCTGCACCAGACCGGCTTCCCGCAACTTCCGCAAATGTTGGCTGATATTCGGTTGCGTCGTCTGCAGCGCATCCACCAAATCACAAACGCACCGTTCCCCCTCTTTTAAAATATCCAGGATCGTAAGCCGGGTTTTATCCGCCAATAGCTTCAGTACGGTAATCATTTCGTCCATAGCAGTCACGCTCCTTTTCGGAATCTATTATATAACCGAGTATTTATATAATCAATCACTTATATGTTTCGTCCACTAACCACGCCACTAAGCATGAAATTACCCTCCTAAAGTGGAGATCGGGGCTACTAGATTCGAGTCAGTGCGACATCTATATACAGACTAAATATAGAATTAAATCAATATATCTGGGTAATTATTTAAAATTCAACATAGAAATCCGAACAAGAGAATGTCCGCCATTTAGTGGACATTCTCCTAAATAATCCGTATGGAGAGGACAACAAGCCTCAAACCTCAAACCGCTCACTATCACGTGTAACTAAAGTTGCTCTGGTTCACTTTGAATATTCCCACGCTCTGCCATCGCAAATGCTCTCCGGTTCAGCCATCCGACCCCCGCCGCCAATACGCTGATTACGGCCGCGAACAGATACATATTCACAATACCGAACCACTCGGCCACCCCGCTCATAAACAGCAGAGAAAAACCGAACACCGTGTTAAGCAAAGTGGACTGGGCGGAAAATACTTTGGGCAGAAGCTCTGGACTCGCACTTCGCTGAATCAAGGTTCGTCTGGAGACAGCCGCAAGCTCTGTGAATGGTCCGGTTAGCAGGACGATAAATAATGCCAACGGTGCAAACTCATTCAGCGCGAACCAGACCGTCAATATAGCGTAACCGAGCATGCCTAGCAGCATCACCGTAAAAATCCGTTTCTCCAGCCGTTCCACGAGAGCGACGACCAATAATCCGCCGATGACGGCTCCCGCAAAATAACTGGCATTAATATAACCCCACCACTGCTCGTCCTTGAGCAGGATTTCATTAACGAAGACCAGCATAAAAGCCCCAACCCAGACGGAGCCGCCAAGCATATCGGTCATGTCCATCAAGGTCAAGGATCGCAGACGTCGTGATTTCCACAGGACGACCCAGCCTTCTTTTAACGTATCCCAGCGGGAAGGTGGTCTTAGCACTGTCGGCCCTGCACCTGAAATTGCATCCTCATCAAGCTCGACAAACCCCGTTGTACGGTTACCTTGATCTCTCCCAGTGCGCACGTCCCAAACACTACGGCGTTTCGGTTCGGTTGGATCCTCGATCAATAATGTGATCGCCATGGCTAAGCCATAGCCGACCGCAACAGCAACGAGGATCGGAAACGATCCGAACGCCGCCACCAGCACACCGCTGATCGCCCAACCGGCAAACTGGACAATCTGGTCGGTTGTCGCCACTATACCATTCGCCTTCATTAGCGCTTGATCGGCGACAAGACGCGGCAATAAGGCATTGCGGGCCGGCGTCGTCCAACCGTCAAGGAACGAAATACAGATGATGATCATATAGACCGGCAGTATTTGCTCCCCTCCGACCCAAGGCGATAGATATC
>DJTQ01000096.1 GCA_002439285.1 Paenibacillaceae bacterium UBA6304 | reverse complement strand
GAGGTTAAAGGCGTTGCCGGAATGAGCGGAGGTTTTGCCGGCGGGATCGTTGAACTGCTCGGGCGCAAGAATTTGTCCAAAGGCGTTAAAGTGGAAGTTGGCCAGAAAGAAGCGGCTATCGATGTATCCGTAATCGTGGAATACGGAAACAGATTGCCTGAAGTGGCTACGGAAATCCAGCGTAACGTCAAGCGTTCCATCGAAACAATGACCGGGCTGACTGTGGTGGAAGTTAACGTACATATTCATGACGTTATTTTCAAAGCAGCGGAACGTAATGAAGAAACTGAATTGAGCCATCGGGTGAAATAATACCTGGCACTAAACCCCCGGCCTCCGCGTCAGGGGTTTACTATAGTTTCAGACATTTGATAAGGGGGCTGTTCCCGTCGTGGCCAAAATTTTGGACAGACTTCTGCTGTTTATTTACAGCTTGAGTATCGGAATCTTATCCGTATTAGCCATCCTTCTGCTGACGGATGCGGTACCTTTTTCGCTGAGTATCTTAGAGGAAGACAAGAGCCTTTTTATTACAACAATTGTGGTTAGCGCCATCCTCTTTGTCATCAGCATCCGTTTCTTCTATATTTCAATCCGCCGCGACCGGCGTTCGCTTACGTCGATTGATCAGCGGACCGAGTACGGCGATATCCAAATTTCGACCGAGACGATTGAGAACTTGTCCTATAAAGCGGCGTCCCGTGTACGTGGCATCCGTGAAGTGAAGACGAGAATCCGGATTACGGAGGCCGGGCTTGACATTATGGTCCGGGCGATGGTTGACGGAGATTCTTCCATACCGGCCCTGACCGAGGAAGTCCAGAAACAGGTCCATGATCATGTTGAGGAAGTTACAGGGATACCGGTATCTTATGTGTCGGTTTATATTGCGAACCTTGTCCAGTCGCCTGTCATGAAAAGCCGGGTTGAATAGGGGGAAGCGCCGTGTTTTGGAAGCAGTTGTGGGAGAGTCACAGGGGGCGCCTGCTTGGGCTGGCGGCGGCCGTATTTTTATGCCCGATCTATCTGTTTTTCGGATTTTGGAACATGATGTTCTGTGCCCTCCTGTTGTTTGTCGGGTATACCGTCGGCAAGTATAAGGATTTGGACCAGGGGTCCTTCCTTCCCTGGGGGGAACTCAAGGACTGGCTGGCATCGCGCTGGCGCCCATTTAAATGATTCCTGTGATATGCTTTCTCCGGAAAAAGAGCACCGTCTTCATCTTGCCCGTTTTGTGGAGAGAGCATGTTACAGGTTTTTTTGCGTAGTGAAGACCGTTTCAACAGTGAGCGGAGGAACACTTTATGTATTTGTTTCGCATCCATTAAGAATTGTTCATCTATATAGAAATAAGGAAATTGTGATGATCGATGCGTTTTTGGCTCATCATTAAGAATAGACCCAGACTAAGTCAAGGAGGCAGTCCATGAAACGAAGATTGGCGAGAGAAATTGCTGTGCAAAGTTTGTATCATATGGAAATGAATGAGGTTGAGGCAGAGGAAGCGGTAACGATGCTGCTTGCTGAAGCCGCGGGCGAGAATGAGGGTGAAGTCGAGGTTTCCGATTTGAGCGGAGCCAAAGCGAAGGACTTCATACTCGAATTGGTGAACGGAACCTGGAGCCGGAAGGAAGCGATTGACGGACTGTTGTCCGACTACCTCAAGGGATGGCAAATCAGCCGGTTGTCCAAGGTCGACCGCCAAGTACTTCGCCAGGCTGTATATGAAATGATCTTCCGGGACGATGTGCCGGGGAAGGTTGCGGTCAATGAGGCGATCGAGCTCGCCAAGCATTTCGGAACGACGGAATCAGGTAAATTTGTCAACGGTGTGCTCGGCAAAATGATACAGGACCTGGATCAACTGAAGGCCAAGATCTAAAATCTATAGAAGATGAACCAAGAAATTTGATGCAGGCAAGGGAGTGAAATGAATCCGAAGAAACGGAGTGCTCGCCTTTGTTTCCGGATTTCTACCTTATTTGATCCTACATCATCAAGAAATCTGGAAACAACAGCGATCGCAGGATCATTTTACGTACTTGCCCTAACATCAATTTCAGTAGTTTATCTTATATAAACAGAATAAAAAGACAAAGAAGCACCTAAAAGGAGAGGATATCATGTCAGCACCACTTATTAACGGTAAACAAGTTTCGGAAGAAATTCGGGGAACGCTTCGTGGTGAGGTCGATCTGCTGGTGAAGCAGGGATTAACACCTGGACTCGCTGTCGTTCTCGTTGGGGAAGATCCGGCCTCTCAGGTTTATGTGCGGAATAAAGAGAAGGCATGCCACGATCTCGGCTATTACTCCGAGGTGCATCGTTTGTCTGCCTCGACAACCCAAGAGGAGTTGTTGGCACTTGTAGGCAAGCTTAATTCCCAGGACAATATTCACGGGATTCTCGTTCAGTTGCCATTACCTAAACATATCGACGAGAAATCCGTGATCAATGCTATTGCCGTGGAGAAGGACGTGGACGGATTCCATCCCGTGAACGTGGGGAACCTGGTGATCGGAGATGACAGCCTGCTGCCATGTACGCCGGCAGGAGTGATTGAGCTCATCAAGCGGACAGGCATTGAGATGGCCGGCAAGCATGCTGTTGTCATTGGCCGCAGTAATATTGTCGGCAAACCGGTGTACCTCTTGCTGCAGCGAGAGCATGCGACGGTGACGATGTGTCATTCGCGAACTGCCAACATGAAGGAATTGACGCAGCAGGCGGACATTCTTGTCGTGGCGATCGGTCGCGCCAACTTTGTGGACGCTTCTTATGTGAAGCCGGGCGCGGTGGTCATCGATGTGGGCATGAACCGTTTGGAGAACGGGAAATTAGCCGGTGATGTGGATTTTGAATCCGTGAAGGAAGTTTCCGGCCCGATTACACCTGTACCTGGCGGCGTTGGCCCGATGACGATCACGATGCTGATGCGGAATACGCTGATTGCGGCAAAAAGATTGAATGGACTGGTTTAGATATATTAGATGAGCTGAAAAATATGATGCAGGCAAGGGGATAAAATGACGACAGCGATTGTAGGAACATTTTATGTACTTGCCCATAACAATTGATTTCATGCCTCAGCGGAAAGGGGGAAGCCCCATGGAACAGCGGATATTATCCATCAAGGAATTGAACCGGTACATCCGGATGAAAATGGAATCGGACACCTTATTGTCCGAGGTATGGATTCGCGGCGAGATATCGAATTTCACGCATCATTCAAGCGGACATATGTACTTTACGTTGAAGGATGAAGGCAGCCGGATCAAGAGCATCATGTTCGCATCGCATAACCAGCGGCTTCCGTTCATTCCGAAGGAAGGTTCACGGGTGATTGCCCGGGGAAACGTATCGGTATACGAACGGGACGGACAATACCAGTTCTATGCGACACATATGCAGCCGGACGGCATCGGCAGTTTATATTTGGCTTACGAGCAGTTGAAAAGCAAGCTGGAAACCGAAGGCTTATTCGCGCCGGGACGGAAGCGGCCGCTTCCCCGGTTCCCGCACGTGATCGGCGTCATTACGTCGCCGACCGGAGCGGCCGTCCGCGATATCCTGACGACGCTGCAGCGCCGCTATCCGCAGGCCTCCGTGGTCCTGCACCCGGTATTGGTGCAGGGTAAGGGAGCGGCGCCCGCGATCGTCAAGGCTATCCGAACGATGAACACGATGGGCGAAGCCGACGTGTTAATCGTCGGCCGGGGCGGCGGTTCGCTTGAAGAGCTGTGGGCGTTCAACGAGGAGCCGGTTGCTCGCGCGATTTACGAATCGGCGATTCCGGTCATTTCGGCCGTCGGGCACGAAACGGACTTCACGATCGCCGATTTCGTCGCGGATTTGCGCGCGGCCACGCCGACCGCCGCCGCCGAGCTCGCCGTGCCGCACACGGCCGAGCTCAAGGCGCAGCTGCGCCAGCGCGAGCAGATGCTGCAGCAGGGCCTGCAGCATCGCCTGGCCCAGGCGCGCGAGCGGCTTCGCCGGCTCCGGCAGTCGCCGGCCATGCGGCAGCCACAGCGGGCGCTGCTCCAGCACGCGGAGCGGCTGGATACGCTAAAGGCGCGGCTGCAGACGATGATGATGTCCCGCAAGGAGCTGACGGATGCCCGGCATGGCCGGTTGCATCAGCGTCTGCTGCGGTACCATCCGCAGGAGAGCTTGCTCTTCGCGAAGCGTCGCCAGAGCGAAGGAGAACGGCAGCTCCGCCAAGCGATGAGCGCCCTCCTAAAGGACAAATCGCTCCAACTGACGTCTGGAATTCGTCAGTTGGATGCCTTGAGCCCCTTGAAGGTAATGGGGCGCGGATACAGTCTGGTCTATGACCAGCAAGGCGAGAAGCTGATCAAATCGATGAATGATGTGGAGCCCGGCGATATGGTGAAAGTCAAAGTTACCGACGGGGAACTGGATTGCCAAGTATGGGGCATACGGAAAGGAGTAGATGACGATGGCGAAGGATCAACAACAGGAGCTTAACTTTGAAGAGGCGATGAACCAGCTTGAGGATATCGTTTCCCAGCTGGAGCGGGGAGATGTGCCGTTGGAACAGGCGATCGATTTGTTCCAGAAGGGAATGCAGCTGTCTCAGCTATGCAGCCAGAAGCTGTCGCAGGTGGAGCGGAAGATCGAAATGATCGTAGAAACGGACGGAGAAATCACCAAGAAGCCGTTCAATTCCTTGGCAGAGGAGAGCGATTCGCTTGGATAAGGCTCCGAATACTTCGATTCATAGCTACATCGGAGAGATTTCCGGGCTGGTTGCTTCCCGGTTGGAGAACTTTCTTCTCGAGGCCTGGGAAGTTCCTGAGCGGCTTGCGAAATCGATGCAATATTCCCTGATGG
Organism: Paenibacillaceae bacterium UBA6304; assembly: GCA_002439285.1. Lineage (GTDB taxonomy): Bacteria > Bacillota > Bacilli > Paenibacillales > Paenibacillaceae > Fontibacillus. Next base: position 16,188 of record DJTQ01000096.1, on the reverse strand, counting down.
CCGGGGGCAAACGGCTGCGGCCGCTGCTTGTCATTGCTGCGGCGGAGTCGCTGGGGGCGAGCCGGGAGGCTGCGTTACCCGTCGCCTGCGCCGTGGAAATGGTACATACCTATTCGCTGATCCATGATGATCTGCCAGCGATGGATGACGATGATTACCGGCGCGGCAAGCTGACGAACCATAAGGTGTTCGGGGAGGCAATGGCGATCCTGGCGGGCGACGGATTGTTGACCCATGCCTTTTTCAGCGTCGTTCAGGCATCCCGGCAACATGGAGTTCATGCCGAGAATGTACTCTCGATCATTGAGGAACTTGCTCTTTACGCCGGTCCTTCCGGCATGGTGGGCGGACAGGTTGCGGATATGGAAGGTGAGCAGGGATTAACGAATTTGGATCAGCTTCGCTATATCCATGAACATAAAACCGGAGACTTGATCGTCTTTTCGTTGAAAGCCGGAGGCCGGATCGCATCGGCTTCGAAGAGTCAGCTGGCTGCGCTCGAAACTTACGGTCGTTCGATCGGGCTCGCTTTTCAAATCCAGGATGATATTCTGGATCTTGTGGGCGACGAAGCCAAACTGGGCAAGAAGACGCAGAGCGACGTGAAGCAGGGCAAGGTCACCTATCCCTATTTCATCGGGCTCGAGGCGTCACGCGCCGAAGTAGACCGGCTTACCCGGACCGCCAAAGAGGCGGTAAGCGGAGGAAGTATTCCGAACCCCGATTACCTGTTGGCCATCGCCGATTATTTATTACGGAGAGACCATTAAACTGAGTCATTTTCGACAAACCGGGTTCATGTGCTATAATAAAGGACATTATCAACAAGTTGATGTTTTCATTAACACTGACAGAAATCCATTTAGGAAAGCGGGGAATTCGGGTGCTGCTTTCGCAAATTAAAGGGCCCGGCGATTTAAAGTCATGTTCGATTGAGGAGCTGACTCCGCTGGCGGCCGAAATTCGCCAATTTTTAATTGAGAAGCTCTCCGTTACGGGCGGTCATTTAGCCCCCAATCTAGGGGTAGTTGAACTGACCATCGCGTTGCATTATTGCTACAACAGCCCGCAGGATAAGTTTATTTTTGACGTCGGCCATCAGGCTTATGTCCATAAAATTTTAACCGGGCGCATGGACCGTTTTGATACGCTCCGGAAACAAAACGGCTTGTGCGGTTTCGTGAAACGTTGCGAGAGCGAACATGATGTCTGGGAAGCCGGTCACAGTAGCACCTCTTTGTCTGCGGCAATGGGGATGGCTTTGGCCCGCGACCTTAAGGGAGAACATCACAAGGTGGTAGCCGTGATCGGTGACGGCGCTCTTACCGGAGGGATGGCCTTCGAGGCGCTGAACCATATCGGACACGAGAAAAAAGATCTCATGGTGATCTTGAACGATAACGAAATGTCTATCGCTCCCAATGTCGGCGCTATGCACAATTACCTGACCAAAATCCGTTCCGATCGCAATTACTTGCGTGCCAAAGATGAAGTGGAACAACTGCTGAAGAAGATTCCGGCCATCGGAGGAAAATTGGCTAAAACGGCGGAGAGAGTCAAGGATAGCCTGAAGTATTTGATGGTATCCGGGGTATTGTTTGAAGAGCTCGGATTCAAGTATTTAGGACCGGTCGACGGGCACGATCTTTCGGGGCTCATCGACTCCTTTAATCAGGCTAACAATGTCAAAGGCCCTGTGCTCGTACATGTGCTGACCACGAAGGGTAAGGGTTATACGCCAGCCGAGGAAGATTCTTTTAAATGGCATGGAATTACTTCGCCTTATAAAATTGAATCGGGCCAACTCCTAAAAGCCGTCGGAAATCCGATGTATACGGAAGTGTTCGGAGAGACGCTGATCGAACTTGCCGAACAGGACGATCGGATTGTTGCGGTAACTCCTGCTATGCCTGGGGGTTCAGGATTGGTCAAATTTGGACAGCGGTTCCCGGGACGAATGATCGATGTAGGGATCGCCGAGCAACATGCGGCCACGATGTGCGCAGCGATGGCGCTGGAAGGGATGAAGCCGGTCTTTGCCGTGTATTCCACCTTTATGCAGCGGGCGTACGACCAGATCGTCCATGATATTTGCCGCCATAACGCGAATGTCATGTTTGCCATCGACCGTGCCGGTTTTGTCGGAGCTGACGGGGAAACGCATCAGGGCGTATTTGATATCGCCTTTTTGCGCCACATTCCAAATATGGTACTCATGATGCCAAAAGATGAGAATGAATTGCGCCATATGATGAAGACGGCGCTGGAATATAATGATGGGCCAATCGCTTATCGTTATCCTCGGATCAATGTCGTTGGCGTACCGCTGGACGAGAAACTGATTCCGATTCCAATCGGAAGCTGGGAAATGCTTCGCGACGGGGATGGGCCTGTCATTCTGGCCGTAGGCCCGATGGTGCAGGTCGCCGAGGAAGCTGCGGAATTGCTGAAACGGGAAGGAATTCAAGCTGCAGTCGTCAATGCCCGTTTCCTGAAGCCGCTTGATGAAAGCATGTTGCTCAGCCTGGCTCATCGTGCCGGCAAAATGATCGTACTGGAAGAAGCGTCTCAAGCGGGAAGCCTGGGCAGCGCGGTGCTTGAATTTTATGCGGAACATGGGCTGTCAGGTCTCGATATCAGTCTGATGGGCGTGCCGGACCGCTTTATTGAGCACGGTAGCATCAAAGAGCAGTTGCAGGAAGTCGGTTTGACTGCAGAGAGCGTTGTAAACAAAATGCTGCAATTCCGCTCCGAACAGCAGTTGGCATTCGGCAAGAAAGTAAAGCCTTATTAAAATAGGATGGTGAAAGCTCGCTGACGGACTCTCCGTCCGCGAGTTTCTCCTTTCACCGGGAAAAAGTCAGGAGAATTCCATGTCAGTATCCAAAGAACGTATCGATGTCCTGCTTGTAGAGCAGGGATTTTTTGAAAGCAGGGAGAAAGCAAAAGCCGCAATTATGGCAGGTTTAGTTCTCAGCGGCTCGGAGAGGATTGAGAAGGCCGGGACCAAGGTGCCAAGGGATATTCCGCTTACCGTCAAAGGGGCGGTTCATCCCTATGTGAGTCGGGGCGGGCTAAAGCTGGAAAAAGCTCTTAAAACCTTCGGCATCGATTTGAACGAAAGAACCATGCTTGATATCGGTTCCTCGACCGGAGGGTTTACGGACTGTGCGCTTCAAAACGGGGCCAGTTATGTGTACGCCATCGATGTGGGCTACAATCAGTTGGATTGGTCGCTGCGAAACGACGAGCGTGTCAATGTGAAGGAGCGGACCAATTTCCGGTACATGACACCTGCGGATCTCGAGGGGCCGACTCCGGATTTCGCCAGCATCGACGTTTCGTTCATTTCACTCAAAATCATTTTGCCTCCCTTGCTGGAATTGCTGCACCGTCCGGCTGATATCGTGGCTTTAATTAAACCGCAGTTTGAGGCGGGACGTGAGAAGGTAGGGAAATCCGGTGTTGTGCGGGATTCCAAGGTGCATCTTGAAGTGCTTGAGACCGTACTCAAATTTGCGATTGAGCTTGGCTTTACGCTGAAAGGGCTTACCTTTTCGCCGATTACCGGCGGTGAAGGCAATATCGAGTTTTTGGCGCATTTCGGCCTAACCGAAGAACCAGGTACGGGCGACACCCGACCGGAGCAATTAACCGAAATGGCGCGTCGCGTAATTGATGAAGCATCACAAACATTTCATGCGAACCCGTCGAAATGACGGGTTTTTGATTTTTGGATATTGCAAACAGAACAGGCGTTCCCTATAATATAAATATCTCGAAACATGACTTTAAAGTGACCCCTAATTGTTTCCTGATTGACAGGAGCCGAGGAATCTTGCGTCGAATAAGTCTTTTGAGGTGATTGTGTTATGGGGGGATATTCCGACGGCCTGCTGATGGTTATTATTGCTGGGATTGCGTTGTATCTCGGCTACCGTGGTTTTCGCTCCTGGGTGCGCAAGCCGTTTACTTTGAAATCCGGGATCGGATTCCGGATGAATGAGGAGATTGTGGAGCATCCGGCAGTCGAGTTGCTGGAGACATCCGGTTACGAGGTGGTCAGCGACAAGTTGAAGGTGCCGCTTGTTTTTAAAGTGGATGGTCAGATTCTCCACAGCCGGTTGTTTATTGACTATATCGCGGTCAAAGATGGGGAATTCTATCTGGTAAGAACAGCGCGGGAACGACTGCCCATCGATTGGACAGGCAGCGGGCTCAGGAGAGATCTATTGCCTTATCTGTTGCTGTACCCCGAGTGTGCAGGATTGTTGTATGTGGACAGTGAACAGGGAACCCTCAAAGAAATTGCCTTAACGACGGATGAAGATGAAGATGAATCAGCCCATGAAGGGCCATGGAGGACGTTATGAAGGGTCAAAGACATATTAAAATACGTGAAATTATAGCAAACAAGGAAATAGAAACTCAAGATGAGCTGGTCGAAGCGCTGAGGAATGCGGGGTTTCAAGTCACGCAAGCCACGGTTTCAAGGGATATTAAGGAGCTTATGTTGATTAAGGTTCCTACCGATGACGGCAGATACAAATACTCCATGCCGACAGCACAACGGTACAATCCTGTTCAGAAGCTTCAGCGCGCCTTGGTCGACAGCTTCGTACATATTGATCATACCGGTAATCTTGTCGTCGTGAAATGCCTTCCCGGAACAGCCAACTCGGTCGCCGTCTTGCTTGACAATATGGAGTGGCCGGATTTGCTTGGTACGATTTGCGGGGATGACACCATTCTGATGATCTGCCGGGACGAGGAATACAGTCAGTTCGTAATCAAACAGATCATGGGATTCATTTCATAAAAGAGTTACCTTCCATATTTTTGACTTCGAAGGGAGTTGCCGTTGCGTGCTGGTCCATTTAAGCATTCGTAATTTGGCTGTGGTTGAAGCAGTGGATATTACATTCCACCGTGGTTTTCATGTGCTGACCGGGGAGACTGGTGCTGGCAAATCGATCATCATCGATGCCCTGGGCCTTATAGCCGGGGGTCGCGGTTCTGCGGATTTGATCCGTTACGGATGCGACAAGGCTGAAATGGAGGCTGCTTTCGACTTGCCCGAAGGTCACTCCGTTTGGGCGGCCTTGGAAGAGTTCGGAATCGGGGGCGATCCAGCCGAGTCACTGATTATTCGACGTGAAATCAGTGCCCAAGGGAAAAGTACGGCAAGAATCAATGGGCAGCTCGTGAATTTAACGATGCTCCGTCAAATTGGAGAAAGCCTGATTAATTTGCATGGACAGCATGAACATCAGACTCTACTTCGTCCCGAACGCCATCTGGAGCTGCTTGACGCCTATGGTGCAGACGAGATTGGCCACGTTAAAGCGGATTACCAGGAAGCTTACGCAGGGTTTGTAAAAGTGAATAAGGAGTGGAACGAGCTCCGAAATACGAGCCAGCAAGCTTTGCAGATGCTCGACTTGTACCGGTTTCAACTGGAGGAAATTTCTGCGGCGGGTTTAAAACTGGGTGAAGATGAATTGCTTTCGGAAGAAAAGGTAAGACTATCCCATAGCGAGAAAATGATGGATTCCATCTCTCAGGCTTATGACATGCTGTACGGCGCTCAGGGCCTAGAGGCGGTGGCCAAGGCAATCACCAGGTTGAGCGAAGTTGCGTCATATGACAGCAAACAGGTTACCCCCCTTCTTGAACAGCTTCAATCCGCTTATTATCAGTTGGAGGATGCTTCGTTTAGCTTACGTTCTTACCGCGAGGGGATTGAATTTAATCCCGAAAGACTGGAAGAAGTCGAGGACCGGCTTGATCTGATCTACACCTTGCGCCGTAAATACGGAGATAGTGTGGAAGGGATTTTGGAATATTATGATAAGATCCGAATCGAAACGGACACGCTTGAAAATAAGGATGAGTTATTGGAACAACTTCAGCTACGCCGGGAAAAGTTGCTTGCAGAGTTGATGGACAAGGCAGCGAAGTTAAGCCAGGTCCGCGACAGGAAAGCCAAGGAATTAGCCGCTCAGATCGAAACCGAATTAAAAGATCTGCAAATGGGCAGAACTTCCCTCCAAGTGAAGCTCTCATGGAATGAAGATTCTCACGGAATCGAGTGGAATGGACATAAATTACGTCCCGGCAAACAGGGAATCGATAATGCGGAGTTTCTGATTTCCCCAAACCCTGGTGAACCGCTCCGGCCATTAAGCAAAATAGCTTCCGGAGGAGAGTTGTCGCGGATTATGTTGGCGCTCAAGAGCATTTTTGCAAGACATGATGAGGTGCCCGTACTTATATTTGACGAGGTGGATACCGGGGTCAGCGGGCGTGCTGCCCAGTCAATCGCTGAGAAGCTGTATCGTCTGTCGCAAACATGCCAGGTGTTCTCCATCACGCATTTACCGCAGGTGGCTTGCATGGCCGACGAACAGTATTTGATCGAAAAAGTGGTCGAGGACGAACGGACGATGACGCATGTCGAACAGCTCTCGGAAGAAGAGCGGGTGATGGAGTTGGCCCGCATGCTCGGGGGCGTGGAGATCACCGAGAAAACGAAGCATCATGCCCAGGAAATGTTGAATTTGGCCAAAGCGCAGAAGATCGGTTTTCATTAGGATTGCGTGCAGGGACAATGATTGACAGTAATAAAAGACCTGACCCGGGGTATCTTATAGGTACGCAATTGGCGACCACCTTTTCGTCAAGCGAAAGAAGCTAAGGGAGCGTGAAAGCCGTTGAACCCGAACCTCAGGAAAAGACTGCTTGGCCTTTTATTTGCCTTCTTCTTTTGTTTTCTTGGTACCTCCGCGGCTGAAGGCCGCTTGCCTCAACTGCCGGACGAACTACGTTTGTTTCAAGGACAGGACAGGCAGATTCATCTGGCATTGCCGGTCCAGGCGAGTGTCAGTGTAGATCGGCCTGACGTGGTCATGCTGAACGGTCAAGCGGTGCCGACCATGACGGTATCCCTCGGAACACCGCTTAACTTATCTTCTGTACACAGCGGAGAGGCCAAACTTCGCATGAAATTATTCGGTCAAATCCCCCTAAAAACGGTAAAGGTGAATGTAATCCCTGATTTGAAAGTGATCCCCGGCGGTCAGACCATCGGTGTCAAGGTGAAGTCAGCCGGTATTTTGGTTGTCGGTCATCATCAAGTGAATGACAACAACCGGAGGGCGTCTCCGGGCGAAGCTGCCGGATTGCTGGTTGGCGATTTAATTACGCACATTGATGGCGTCGAGCTGAAGAATGTGAAAGATGTCGCCGAGATCGCCGGCAAAGCGGGAAAAGCAAATAAGCCTTTGAAGGTCACCTATAAGCGGGGTGAGAAGACATTCACAACTTCATTAACTCCCGCTTTTGACGGACAGGATCGCGCTTGGAGAATGGGTCTGTATATCCGGGATTCGGCGGCTGGTGTGGGTACCCTTACTTTTTATGCCCCTGATCAGGGAGTATATGGAGCTTTGGGACATGTGATTACGGACATGAATACGCAAACGCCAATCGTTGTTGGCAGCGGTGAAATCCTACAGTCGAGCGTTACCTCCATTTCCAAGAGTGAGAGCGGCGAACCCGGTGAGAAGCGCGCCCATTTTATCAAAGAAGGAAAAACGCTCGGGAATATTGAACGAAACACGCATTTCGGGATATTCGGCAAGATGGGTAACAACCCGGATCACAGCGTATATCAAGCGCCAATCCCGGTTGCTTTCTCGGAAGAGGTCAAGGAAGGTCCGGCGGAAATTTTGACGGTCGTCGAGGGGCAGAAGGTGGAGAGATTCAAGGTTGAAATTGTTCATGTCTCTAAGCAGAGCGCACCGGAAACGAAGGGAATCGTATTGAGAATTACCGATCCACGGCTCATCGATAAGACCGGCGGAATTGTTCAGGGGATGAGCGGTAGTCCAATTATTCAGAATGGTAAGCTGATCGGTGCAGTAACCCATGTGTTCGTCAATGATCCGCGTTCCGGCTACGGCTGTTTTATCGAATGGATGCTACAGGATGCCGGTATCCTGCAAGGCAGTAATAAAGGAACTTCCCAAAATCTTAAGGCGGGTTAATCGCCTTAAGATTTTTACTTATACATACAGTAGTTAAGAACAGAACACTTACGTACTGCCCTAAACTTCAATGTGAATGCGTTACTAAAAAACCGGAGGATGATTAGCAAGGTTTTGTCGAAAAAAAATGAAATATAAAAATTTGTGTAAATAAATGTATTATTATATATCAACAAAATAAAAAAATAAAGAAAAATAATTTTCGACAGAAGGAATTTACTTTTGCGTGTCGAATCCTTATTCTGGAAGAAGAGAAATTAAAAATACTTAATCATTTTACTTAAGGAGGACACAAGTCAGTGCAGAAAATTGAAGTGTTGTTGGCGGATGATAATCGGGAATTCACAAATTTGCTCGCGGAATATATTTCGGGGCAGGACGATATGGTCGTCTCAGGGATTGCTTACAATGGTGAAGAAGTGCTGGAGATGATCGGCAATGCTTCAAAAGTTCCGGATGTGTTGATTCTGGACATCATCATGCCGCATTTGGATGGACTCGGCGTCTTGGAGCGTTTGCGCGACCTCAATCTGAATCCGCAGCCTAAAATCATTATGTTGACCGCATTCGGTCAGGAGAATATCACACAACGTGCCGTCCAGCTTGGAGCTTCTTATTACATCCTTAAGCCGTTTGACATGGAGGTCCTGGCTAACCGGATTCGTCAACTTGTCGGAGTACAAACATCGGTTGGAACCACATCCTCTTCATTTGTTAAATCCAATGTTGTCCCATTGGGAAAAGGAAAAAATCTCGACGCAAACATTACGTCAATTATCCATGAAATTGGTGTTCCTGCTCATATTAAAGGGTATCAATATTTACGCGAAGCCATTACAATGGTGTACAATAATATCGAAATTTTGGGTGCGATTACAAAAACTTTGTATCCTGCGATTGCCGAAAAATTCAAAACAACCCCTTCCCGCGTCGAACGTGCGATTCGCCACGCGATTGAGGTCGCATGGACTCGCGGAAATATCGACTCCATCAGCCATCTTTTCGGATATACAATCAATATCAGTAAATCCAAACCGACCAACAGCGAATTTATCGCGATGGTAGCTGATAAGCTGCGGATTGAGCATAAGGTGTCGTGAAAGGATCCGAACCTCGAAAGGGATAAGGAATAACGGGCTTAAATTATGCTGACAACCAGAGCGACTTTGCTTATAGACATCTCTTCATATGGCGTACTATTAGCTAAAATCTCCTTTATTGGTTAGGGCTTTATGTAACCAGTAAAGGAGATTTTTATTTATACGATTGACAATATATACCGCAAGCGATAATCTATATATGAGCATATGCTCATATACGAATTCAGGAGTGGTTCATAATGGATAAGAATACGCATTCCTTTTTAACCGAATCAACGATTGATAGCGTAGCAACCATTTTTAAAGCATTGGCTGACCCGACGCGTATTCGGATTCTCTATCTGCTTTCGGAGGAAGAGTGCTCTGTTACACATATGACCGAGGTGTTAGGGCTATCGCAATCGGCCGTGTCTCACCAATTAAGCTTTTTGCGGAATTTGCGGCTTGTTAAGTTTAGAAGATCGGCGAATACGATGTATTACAGCTGCGATGATGATCATGTTATTTCACTGCTAAGCCAAGCGATCGAACATGCTAATTGTGATGAGGGAGGCGAAGGACATGCATGATCATAAGAGTCACGATCACAACCATGGTCAGCATAATCACGCCCACGGCCATTCTCATAGCCATGCTCATGGACATCATCACGGGGACCACCATTCAGCAAGATCGGGAAGTAAGAAGGGCATTCTCATTGCACTGCTCATTACGGCCTCTATCGCCGTACTTGAGTTTTTCGGAGGGTTAATAACAAATAGCTTGGCATTGCTATCCGACTCCGGCCATATGCTCAGCGATACCAGTTCGCTGGTGCTAAGCCTGCTTGCGATCTGGTTTGCCGCCCGTCCGGCGTCTGCCCGGAGAAGCTTTGGATTTTACCGAATTGAGATTCTCGCCGCTCTATTAAATGGGATTACCTTATTCGTCATTGCAGGGTTTATTATTTGGGAAGCTTACGGAAGATTCTTTGATCCGCCGGCCGTGTCCAGTGGGCCAATGATGCTGATAGCCTTTATCGGGTTGGCCGCGAATCTTGCCAGCGCTTGGGCACTGCTGAAGAAAGGCGATGTTAAAGGGAACATTAACTACCGGAGCGCCTATTTACATGTTCTTGGCGATGCGCTTGGTTCCGTGGGAGCGATCATAGGCGGGATTGTGATGTGGGCTTTCGGCTGGTATGTTTTTGATCCGATTGTTAGTGTGTTGGTCGCTTTGTTGATTCTGAAAGGAGCATGGGGTGTCATTTCCCAGTCGCTTCATGTACTGATGGAAGGAGTACCCGATGCCATTGATCGGGACCTGGTCAAGGAACGATTGGAGCGTATAAATGGCGTGCAAGATGTCCACGATTTGCATATCTGGTCGATTACTTCCGGTATGGACTCGCTTAGTTGTCATTTAATCATCGGTGAACAGGAGAATCAACAAAGAGTACTTCAGGAAGCGATATCGATGCTGGAGGAGCATTTTCAGATTACGCATGTCACAATTCAAATTGAAACTCCGTTGATTCGTCATTCGGCGTTGTTGGTATAGGAAGGGTATCGTAGATACCGATATATCCGTGTTACGCCTCGTTATCTATGGTTTATATAAGGAATTGACCATGGTACAATGTAGAAATGGATTTGTTAGATTCAGTGATTGAAGGAGGGGATAAGATGCCCGACAACAGCGATTTGAATTTGGGTCCCCATCTGGAGTTATTGCAGCATCCCGCTTTGAGCAAGGAAGAGCAGGGACTGATTCGAGAGCTTATTGAAAAAATGGAGAACTTGAATGCAGAGAATGTTAGACTGCGCAAAACAATTCTTCGGCTTTCCTCCGGAAATAGCCCGAGAATGTCCAGTAAGTTAAGAGATGCGCTTTATGAATGAGGCGAATTATTAAAAAAATCTTTCCCGCGGGATTGCGCAGGAAAGATTTTTTATTTGCCGGATTTCTCCGGTTCCTGAATTGCATCCTCCGCTCGGAGGCTGCGTTTGCCTGTGCGCGGAAACATAATGCCGGCTGCAATTTCGAAAATGGTGCCAAAGGTAAGTCCAATACCGGCAAATACATAGACCATCGTGAATACTTTGCCCAGCGAGGTTTGCGGAACAAATTCGGGGTGACCGACCGTGGTCAAAGTTACGACGCAGAAATATAATGCGTCAAGCCAGGGCAGATGTTCCACTTTGACATAAAACAAGGTGCCTGACAACAAGGTGGCTGCGATCAGGAACACCAGCACTTGAAAATGATGTTTCTTGAATGAGTGACGCAAGCCGCCGAGAAGACGCTTTAATGTCAGTACAAAAGATAGCATGGTTTACTCCTTACGGCTTGATTCAGCTTAAATTAAAATACTCAAATTCAGCACCGAAAGGCTGGGAATTACGGCCGGGTTTCGGCAGCGGATTTGCGGGTTTTTTTTCTCGGTCCGGCATAGTTTCGCTTGCGATCCCTGAAAAAGATCCAGCCTCCCAGAAAGCCGATGCCGACAACAAACAGCAGCAGGCCGACCGAAAAGTTCAACCAGTCGAAGGTAACGGCCGAGAGCGTATCGTCCCCATGGTCGGACATATATATAAACAGGGCGTCCTTCATCTTCAGGAAGCCGGTCATGGCCGCGATTCCGGGGATGACTAAAATGAGGATAGCGATAAACCTGGAGATCATCAGTTTCATCGGATCTGGCTACGTCCTTTCGTCTGAACTTATTTTTAATATCATAACGTTTTCTATAAAATCTGTCTATTTCTGAGCTTGTTTGTATTAGGCTAAAAACAAGGTACAATGGTAAAAGGTTATTATTCAATAAGAATGGTGGAGAGTGAATTATGACTATTTCATGCGATGTGGCGGTACTCGGCGGCGGAACCGGAGGTTATATCGCGGCGATCCGCGCGGCCCAGCTTGGCAAGGAAGTCGTGATTATAGAACAGGACAAGCTTGGCGGAACCTGTCTGCATCGAGGCTGCATTCCAAGTAAAGCGTTGCTGCGGAGCGCGGAATTGTATGCCCAGATGAAGGACAGTGCGAGCTTCGGAATTGAGGCAAGCGGAGTTACTCTGGTATTCCCGAAAGTGCAAGAGAGAAAGCAGGGAATTGTGGACCAGCTTCATAAAGGCGTTCAATATTTGATGCGCAAAAATAAAATCCAGGTGCTTCAGGGAAAAGGCCGGGTTATCGGGCCTTCAATCTTCTCGCCTAAGAGCGGAGCGGTGGCGGTGGAACTGAGCGACGGTGAAATGGAAACCGTAGTCCCGGCCAATCTGATCATCGCCACGGGTTCCCGGCCCCGCAGTCTTCCCGGTCTTACCCCGGATGGCATGCATATTCTTAGCAGTGATGAGGCATTGACCATGGAAGAGCTTCCGGAATCGATGCTGATTGTCGGTGGCGGAGTTATCGGCGTGGAATGGGCGTCCTTACTTAATGATTTCGGTGTACAGGTAACGGTAGTTGAAGCGGCGGAGCAACTTCTTCCGGCCGAAGACGAAGAAGTGGCCCGGGAGTTGCAGAAACAACTGCAACGGCGCGGTGTTACGGTAATGACCGGAGTTAAGGTGTTGACGGACACTTACGAAGTGAAGGACGGTCGCGTACATATTTCCGCGCAGCGGGGGGAAGAGGTCCTTACTCTGCAGGGGGACAAGCTGCTGGTTTCGGTTGGCCGGCAGGCCAATGTGGAGAATATCGGGCTGGAGAATACCGATATCGGATTGCACCAAGGCTTTATTAGAGTCAATGAGCATATGCAAACGACAGAGCCGCATATTTACGCGATCGGCGATTGCATCGGCGGCCTGCAGCTTGCGCATGCGGCCAGCCACGAGGGGCTGGTCGCCGTAAACCACTTGGCCGGCGAGCCGTCTCACGGCTACAATGCGTCCCAGGTTCCACGCTGCGTATATACACGTCCGGAAGTCGCGTCGGTAGGTTTCACCGAAAAGGAGGCCAAGCAAGAAGGGCGGGAAGTGAAAACCGCCAAAGTTCCCTTTTCTGCGATCGGCAAAGCGCTGGTGCAGGGAGAGCGCGAAGGCTTCGTGAAAATCGTGGCGGATGCCGTCACCAATGATCTTGTCGGCGTTCAAATTATCGGAGCCCATGCCACCGAGCTGATCGCACAAGCGGCTCTGGCCCAATTGCTGGATGCAACGCCTTGGGAGATCGGGCAAGCGGTATTCGCCCACCCGTCGCTTTCCGAGATTATCGGAGAGGCGGCGCTCGCTGTGGAAGGACGCTCTTTGTCTCTTTAATACAACTATTATTTTCTTTTTGGAGCGAAAGGGCTTATAATAGGGTTAACCCAAGTCTTAGTACCAGGTTATAAGACGAGAACAACACCGGGCGAGGGTTCCAATTAAAGGAGGTAACTCCCATGAATGCGAAAAATTCAACTCAAACAAAGCCAAAACATGAGCAGCTCGGATTGTCGGATGCCGAAGTGGTCGACATGTACAAATATATGCTGCTCGCGCGGAAATTCGATGAACGAAATATGCTGCTGCAGCGGGCAGGCAAGATCAATTTTCACGTCTCCGGTATCGGACAGGAAACGGCGCAGGTAGCTGCGGCGTTTGCGCTTGACCGCGAACGGGACTATTTTTTGCCGTATTACCGCGATTACGGGTTTGTGCTTACTGTCGGCATGAGCCTGAAGGAATTGATGATGTCGGCGTTTGCTAAAGCAGAAGATCCGAATAGCGGAGGTCGTCAGATGCCGGGCCACTTTGGGTCCAAGCGGCTGCGCATCGTAACCGGCTCCAGTCCGGTGACTACACAGGTGCCTCATGCAGTAGGGATTGCACTGGCAGCTAAAATGCAGAAGAAGGATATCGTATCTTTTGTAACCTTTGGGGAAGGTTCCAGCAATCAGGGGGATTTTCACGAAGGACTGAATTTTGCCGGAGTACAGAAGCTTCCGGTCATTTTCATGTGTGAAAACAACCAATACGCAATTTCCGTACCGATCCAGAAGCAGCTTGGCGGCAAAGTGGCCGATCGGGCGCAAGGCTACGGATTCCCTGGAATCCGCGTCGACGGCAATGATGCGCTTGAAGTGTACAGAGTCGTTAAAGAAGCGCGCGAACGCGCCGTCCGTGGCGAAGGTCCGACTTTGATTGAAGCGATGATGTACCGGCTATCCCCTCACTCTACTTCCGACAATGATCTGGCTTACCGGACGAAAGAGGAAGTCGATGAGAACTGGCAGAAAGACGGAATTCCGAAGATGAAGAAATATCTGATCGAACAAGACTTGTGGAGCGAAACGCAGGAAGAGGCGCTGAGCAGAGAAATTTCCCAGCACCTTAAGGAAGCTATTGAAGCAGCCGAACTGGCTCCGTTTCCAAAACCGGAAGATACGCTCCTGCATGTGTATGCCAGCGAAGGGGAGGTCTAATCATGCCGGTGATGGAATATATCGATGCGATTCGTCTCGCGATGAAGGAAGAGATGGAGCGAGATGAGAATGTGTTTGTACTCGGAGAAGACGTCGGCGTAAAAGGCGGCGTATTTACGACTACTAAAGGTTTGCAGGAACAATTCGGTGAACAGCGTGTAATGGACACTCCGCTTGCGGAATCAGCGATTGCTGGCGTGGCGATTGGTGCTGCGATGTACGGCATGAAGCCGATTGCGGAAATGCAATATTCCGATTTCATGCTTCCGGCTACAAATCAGATTATTAGCGAAGCAGCCAAAATCCGCTATCGTTCCAATAATGATTGGAGTTGCCCCGTAGTCGTACGCGCACCCATCGGCGGCGGGATTTTCGGCGGTTTGTATCACTCCCAGTGTCCGGAATCGATCTTTTTCGGGACGCCGGGCCTGAAGATCGTTGCCCCTTATTCAGCCTATGATGCCAAGGGCTTGCTTAAAGCGGCTGTCAGAGATCCGGATCCGGTCCTGTTCTTCGAGAACAAAAAATGTTACAAGCTAATCAAAGAAGACGTGCCTGAAGACGACTACATCGTACCGATTGGCAAAGCGAATGTGCTGCGCGAAGGAACCGATATCACGGTTATCGGGTACAGCCTGCCACTTCACTTCGCGATGCAGGCGGCGGCCGAATTGGAAGCCGAACAAGGTATTAGCGCTCATATTTTGGATCTTCGCACGATCCAGCCGCTTGATCGCGAAGCGATTATTGAAGCTGCGCGCAAGACTGGCAAGGTGCTTATTGTTCATGAGGACAATAAGACGGGCGGCGTCGGCGCCGAAGTGGCGGCGATCATCTCCGAAGAGTGTCTGTTTGAGCTGGATGCGCCGATCCAAAGACTTTGCGGTCCAGACGTACCGGCCATGCCGATCAGTCCGCCGATGGAAAAATTCTTTATGCTCAGCAAGGATAAAGTTAAGGAAGCAATGACGCAATTGGCGCTTTTTTAACAAATGGGAGTGAATTGATATGCCATCTAATAAACAAGTAAACGATGTCGTAATGCCGCAGCTTGCGGAATCGCTTGTCTCTGCTACGATCGGCAAATGGCTGAAGAAGCCGGGCGACAAGGTAGAACAATATGAACCGATCTGTGAAGTCATCACGGATAAAGTGAATGCCGAGATTCCGTCCACGCTGGATGGAATCATGGGCGAGCTGCTGGCCGAGGAAGGTCAGGAGGTTTCGGTCGGAACGGCGATTTGCCGGATCGAAACGGAGTCGGCAGCTTCAGACCCGGAAACTGCTTCCGTGAGTTCTTTGCAGGCAACGACGGGGGCGTCTTCAGCCTCGGCCAGCGCTTCATCTGCATCAGCGGATCAATCGCAACGCAGCCGGTATTCTCCGGCTGTACAAACGATTGCTGCTGAGCATGGAATCGACTTGCGCAGCGTGACGGGCACGGGCCTGGGCGGGCGCATCACGCGCAAGGACGTCTTGAATTATATCGAAAAAGGCGGGTCGAACTCGGCAGCTCCTGCCCAGGCACAACCGCAACAAACTCAATCCGTCTCGCCGCCGCAGCCTCAAATACAGCAACCTGCCGTGCCGGCAGCTAGCCCTGACGAGATTTCGGCGGACCTGAGCCGGGCCGCCTTCGGGCCGGTCC
>DJTQ01000391.1 GCA_002439285.1 Paenibacillaceae bacterium UBA6304 | reverse complement strand
GATGGCCTACGTGGAGACCTGCACCCGAAGGGTATGGGAACATATCGAGCGCGTAAAATTTAGGTTTACCCGCATCTTCCCGGGTTTTGAAGGTTTGGTTTTTGTCCCAGAATGCCTGCCATTTCGGCTCAATGCTCTGGGCCTGGTAAACGTCATGTGGCACATTTTTGTCAGCCATGGTTTTGAGTCCTCCCTAAATGTGTGTTCGTTAATTTCACCTGAATATAAAAAAACCTCCCGATCCATAGCGTATCATCGCTAGGGACGAGAGGAAGTTTCCCGTGGTACCACCCTAGTTAGCGTCGAACATGCTTTGTCCTCCGCTCACTTTACACCCTTAACGCGGGTAAAACGACGATGTTTAGCATCGTAACTCCGAGGCGAGTTCATTCGATCTCTCCAACCGGCTTGCACCAAATCACCGGCTCTCTGGATGGTAGAATTCAAATTAATAATCCTCTTCAAAGTTTACAAATATCCGATTGAATCACCAACCATTATATAAAAATGAACAGGTGCCGTCAATGGGGAGTCAAGAAATGGCGTAGCGAATCAGCTAACGCTTTTCCTTTAGCGCATTCTTAATTTGCGGAATCGACAAACCGTCCGCCTTCATTTGCTTGATCCGGGAAATAAGCTCCACAGTGCTCTCTCTGAAATATCTTCGCGTCAGGTTCTCCTCCGCCTGTTCAAACGGCAGCATGCCTTCTTCCGTGTAAAATTTCAGCGTACTGTACCTTGCCCCCGTTAGCCGCGTCAATTCGCCGATCGATACGTATTCGGAAGCCAGAATCGCTTCCATGGAACGTTGTCTGGACATGAATGTGCTCCTTTAAACCGGGTGTTTCGGAAGCAGGCGTACCCCATGGATGGGTACTCTTCCGTAGACTGCATGCGGAATCGCTTCGTAGACCAAATTATCGATTTTGAGGATCGGAACCTGGCCTTTGCTTAGCACCTGGACCCGATGTCCCTTAGATTCAAGCCGTGCCAGTACATCACTCAGCCTTGCTCCGGGGCCGGGGAGCATCGCCTCTGTATCAATAAATATCGCCTGCGAGCGCTCGAGAATCGGGAACAGAAAATTCACCCCGCTTCCCGTCTGTGTCGATACGGCCCGTTTCTTGAATTGCAGGATCTGCTTGACGGCAATTTCGAAGCCACGGCGGACCCACAGAGGATACAGGGTCTTGGCCAGAGGCTGGCTTTGCATCAGGCTGACCATTTTCCGGGTGACCTGATCCAGTTCATTTCGCGAAAACAAATCATGCATACAACCGCTTTCCCGCAGCAACCACAGCATACACACCGAATGATCCGTCATTACTCCATCTTCCAGGACATCCGCACGCAAATGCTCCGTGATCCTTGCGTATTCGCTGGCGTGGCTGCGGTATTCCTTGATAGATACGCCGGCCGAATGGAAGTACAAATCACAGCCAAGCAGATGCGGAATCTCCTCCAGCAGTCCCCGTTCCTCCAGCGAAGCAGCAATGCTTCGTTCAAATCGGACCAGCTTTCCGGTGGACAAGCGGGACACTCTATGCAGCCACCAGGAGAGCTCCCGGTTCAGCTTTCGCTTACCGCCTGCGAGCGGCACCAATACCGTTGTCCGATAGGTTCCTTCCGCCGATCCGCCTGTTGTATCCTGCTTCAAACGCTTTTGAGCCGTTTGATTCTGCAGCCCGTCTTCCAGATGAAGCTCCAATATTACCGCAGCCGCCATACAACGGAGCGCCACTTTTTTCGCCATCGTCAACTCAAGACTTCGCTGTGCATTCAATGCAACTATCGCAAAGCTCTCAGCCAATTTCAATTCCGTCATCCGCCATCTCCCCAATCCTTAAGAATAGACGTGACTTTCGCTTATTACTTATTACTTACTACTTACTACTTACTACTTACTACTTACTACTTATGATTTATTTATATATGATTTTTCTCGAAATGTCAACGAATTCATCCGCAAACAAGACACCTGCATAAATGCCGGTGTCTTGTTACTCATCGCAAGGTTTGTGTATTAACTGCAGCATATTACAGCTTTATTGATATCAGACTCCTTTATGCGAACATTACCAAATTCATCGGTTTTGAACTCAATCTTATTCTCGGCAAGTCTTGTATTCAAGGCCTAAAATACTGTGTTACCGTCCCTTTTCCTTCATTAACCTCAACCTCGGCATAAGCTCCGTTTATAAACGTAAGTTGCGGAGGAACATGCCCGCAATCGATATCGTAAATCACCGGAATTCCTAATTCCCCGGTCAGTTCCTCATAGAGATCTTCCACTGTATAATTTTCAACAGGCATGTTTGCACTGCTTCTGCCGAACATAAGCCCGGAACAGCGATCGAACCAGCCGGCCAATTTCATCTGAACCAGTGATCTGCGTAAATCCGTAGTCGACATTTCACAGTTTTCCAAGTACCACAATATCGGTTCATTATGGATATGTGCACTTTGAAAATGACGCAAATCCCCGTATGGAGTGCCGATCAAATGCCGGATCATGTCGATACAGCCTCCAAGCAGGCGGCCTTGTATCTTTGCATTCGCACCGGATGCAATCTTCCAGCAAGTCTGTTCCGTTAAATGGTACACACACGGGGATTCGGCGGCATGATTCCATTCCTTTTGATAAAGCGACGATGAATGCTGAACGACGGATTCCCCCGATTGAGTTGATAAAACGGAATGCCACATAGCTGTGGTATCATCGCTGTACTCGCCCCTTAAATCGACCAGATTCGTCCCGTGCGCCGTAGCTAGGCCTGTTTTTAGTGTTATAGCCATCAGCAGCACACTGAGGTCCGAATATCCCAAAATCCACTTACTGTTCAAATGCTCAAAATCAATGTACTCCAAAATTTCGATTAACAATTCTCCGCCCCAAGGAGGAATAATGAGGCCGATATCATCATTTTGCATCATGTCATTGAATTCACTGGCACGAATTTGGGCGGGCGCCGATTTGGCCTTATGCTGGGTCCACACCGTTTCACCGCAAACCGCATTGAATCCTCTTAACATTAGCCGATCACAGGCACGGTTTACTAAATCATGCAGTTTCTCTTCCAACCCGGAAGAAGGTGCGGTTACCCCGATTGTTGCTCCATCTTTTAAAATAGGATATCGAATCATTTCAATCACCACCGGTTCAATTAATGAAAGTTATTGCTACAAATCATACTATACAAAGAATATATCCGGTAGCGATTTGCTAGAATAAAGCGCGAAATGATCATTCAGTTTGAGTTGCTAAAAAGACCGATTACCCGTCCCACCAGCGGCTTCCACAAATTCGGGTATTCTTGATTAATCAGCTGCCTCACCTGCCCGGCTTGGATACTGCTGAAGTCATTGTCTTGGATAGCCAACGTGCAGGCTCCATTTACTGTATCGCCAATGGCGATATGGCCACTGGCATATCCTCCGATAGCAATATGCGAAGCGATGGCGCAGCCGCCTAAGGAGAACATGCCGATCGACAGGCCGCCGATGGCCACTATTCCTAGCGCTAGCCCGCCCACTGCAAGAGCGGCAACTGCGGTTCCCCCCATTGCCAGCAGCAAAGCTATAGCCAATGCCGCAAGACTAATAAAGCCTGCAGCAAGCGCGCCAAGGCATAAGCCGCCCAATGCAAGTATCCCGATCGAGACGGCTCCGATTGAAATATTGCCTATGGCAATAATGCCTTTGGCGACGTAAATACCGCGTCCAACATGAATGTGGACTAACGGGACTCCGAATAAGGTTTTCTTACTCTTGTATTCATAATGAAAATGGGGACGTACACCGACGTGGGTGATCTCCGGCATTTGTGTTTGTCGGGTTTCTCCGCCATCGCTTGGCGTATCCTTGACCAGATGATCTATAGACACGTGAAAAAGTTCACTTAATGTGACAATCTTATCCATCTCAGGGTAAGACTGTCCCGATTCCCACTTAGACACGGCTTGCCGGGAAACGCCAATGACCTCGGCCAAATTTTCTTGAGACATTCCCTTTTGCTTTCTGTATCTTTGCAATTTATTTGCAAAGTCCATCGTCATCACCTCATGCTCATCATATAACAAGTTCCGGATTTTCGACTATCAAGTAAGGTTGGCAATGTGTCAACTGTAGGTTGCACTATGAAAAATACGCTTGCAATTGACGCAGCGTAAACTGCTACAATCTGATCTATAAGGCCTTATAAAACCATAAATCAAGACTTTGTCTGGAAGAACACATCCGAAATGATTCTCCTAAAGAAAGCGGCAATGCGTATTTATTAAACTTGTTAGAGCCTGTTAAAAAAAGTGACTTCCTCAATTTAGAAAAAGTGCTTACCCGAATGATAATCGGTGAAGCACTTTTCTTTTATGAATGGATGAATCCCAACTTACTTGCTCGTTCCCTGCAAATCAAGCACCGTACGAAGATACCATCCGGTATAGGACTCCTCAACTCTGGCGACCTGCTCCGGGGTGCCTTCGGCGACGACGGCCCCCCCTTGGTGTCCTCCCTCCGGACCCATATCAATAATGTAGTCGGCTGATTTCATCACGTCCAAGTGGTGCTCAATTACGATCACAGAGTGTCCTTGATCCACCAGCTTGTTCAATGAAAAGAGCAGCTTCTTGATATCCGAGAGATGAAGTCCCGTCGTAGGCTCATCAAGGATATACAGGTTGTGAGCCCCCCTCTTGATCTTGGCCAACTCGTAAGCCAGTTTCACCCGCTGCGCTTCACCGCCGGAAAGCGTGGTCGAGCTTTGACCTAGACACATATACCCGAGCCCCAGCTCATTCATAATGTCGAGTTTATGCCGCAAATATTTGTTGTCCTTAAAAAACTCGGCAGCTTCCTCTACCGTCATTTCAAGCACATCGGCAATGCTTTTCCCCTGGACCTTGATTTCGAGACCTTCTTTGGAGAAGCGCATTCCTTTGCAAACCGGGCAAATAGTTTCGATATCCGCCATAAACTGCAGGCTCGTGACGATGATCCCGTCGCCCGCGCAATGCTCGCATCTCGTCCCGCCGGCATGGGTGAGACTAAAATCAATCGGCAGGTACCCCAGTTTGACCGCCTCCGGTTGCATCGCGAACAGATCGCGGATTTTATCGTATATCCCGATATAAGTAGCAGGATTGGACTTGCTATTTCGGCCGATCGGAGTCTGATCGATGTTGATCACATGATTCATCAGATCCGCCCCAAAGAGGAAGTCGTGTTCGCCGGCGACTATTCGCGCCCCCGTTTTTAGCACTTTAAGCTGCTTATAAAGAATCTCATTGATCAGTGAGCTTTTGCCTGATCCGGATACCCCGGTGATGCAGATAAATACGCCCAGCGGAATGTCCAGATCCACGTTTTTCAAATTGTTCTCGCGGGCTCCCTGGATCGACAGAAACGTATCACCCAGATTCCGCCGCTTCTCCGGCACCGGAATACTATCTATACCGGATAAATACCGGCCCGTGACCGATTCCGGTTCTCGGGCGATGTCTTCCATCGTTCCGGAAGCGACGATATTACCGCCGTGAATACCGGGACCCGGTCCGATTTCGATAATATGATCAGCGTTCATGATCGTCTCCAGATCATGCTCGACCACGATCACGGTGTTGCCGCTATCGCGCAGCTTCTTCATTGTTTCAATAACCCGGCTGGAATCCCGCGGATGCAGGCCGATGCTGGGCTCATCCATCACATACAGCATCCCCATCAGCTCGCTACTGATCTGCGTGGACATTTTGATCCGCTGCATTTCACCGCCCGAGATACTGTCGCTTCTTCGACCCAGACTGATATAGTGAAGTCCGATTTCAATCAGGAGTGTAACTCTCCCCTGAATCTCGCGAAGAATGGACTCAGCTACATCGCGGATTTCTTCTTCATCAAAAGTGAGAGACTCCAGGAAATCCATAAGTTCAGGAAGCTGCATGCGACTAAGCTGGTCAATGCTCTTGCCGCCCACCGTCACCTGAAGGCGCTGTTTCTTCAGTCTTGCACCATGGCATTCCGGGCATATTTTCTCAATCATGCATTCCTTGATGAAATTCGGTTCGAAAGCCTCGGAAGTCGACGACTTGCGGATATAGTGCTTGTACCAGCTCTCCATTTCATGGACAAATCCCCAGAAAGGCCGGTCGCGTCCGATCATCCAGTTCCTTTTTTGCGAATTTGGCGGCTGCAGCATCGGAAGCACCTCGCCCTTGGTGCCGTAAAATAAGATGTCATGGATATGCTTGGGCAGCTCGTTAAACGGGGTATCCATACTAAAACCATATTTCTGCGACAAGCTGTACATCAGTACGGACCGGTAGCTGTCCTTGCCCGCAGGGTTGAAGACCGTTTTCTTAAGCGCCCCCTTATTGATGCTTCTCTCTGGAGCGACCACCAAGAATCGCGGCTCCACCACAAAAGAGAGACCTACGCCCAGACAAGTATGACAAGCGCTCGCGGGCGAATTGAAGGAGAAGTGGAACGGCTGCATTTCGCAGAGAAAAGTATGGTGCTCCGGGCATCCGTAAGAAGCGTAGAAGCTGCGATCCACGCCGCCCACTACCTCCACTTGGATCATAATGTCTTCGTCGAGGGACAACATGGTCGCCTCGATCGTTTTGGCCAACTGAATGTAAGTATCTTGCTTGAGCGTGAAGCGATCGATGATCACTTCTATGCGGTACTCGGCGGTTTCATCCAGTTCGCTTTTTTCCGACAAGGAGAAAGGTTCGCCGTCGACAAGCAGGTTCTTGTAGCCTTTTTCACGTAACTGATGAAAAGTATAGCTGTAGTCCTCGCCATAAACTTTATAGACAGGGGCGCGCAGCTCAACTACCGTTCCCTGGGGAAGCGTCGAGATACGCTCGGCGATCTGGGCCGCGGAGAGCTGTTTTAAGGCATGCCCGCAATCAGGACAAACCCCGGTTCCCGCAGTCGAATACAGCAACCTTAAATAATCGTTGATATCCGTAACGGTTCCCACCGTGGAGCGGGGATTGTTATTTCCCTTCTTCTGTTCAATAGCAATGACGGGAGACAGGCCCCGAACATAGTCGACATTCGCTTTTTTGAGTTGGCTAATGCGGCTCTTCGCGAAGTTGGAAATGGAATCAAGAAACCGCCTCTGTCCCTCACCGTAGATGACATCAAAGGCTAGCGAGGACTTGCCTGAGCCGGAAACCCCGGTAATGACTGTAAGTTTATCCCGCGGAATCTCGATGGAGATATTGTTCAAGTTGTTCTGCTTGGCTCCGGAAATTTCTATCGTCGTCCGTATAGACATTCTTCAAATCCCCTCTCGGTTACGGAATATATAGATATCCGATTTCTTCAACGGATGGTTTGCTTTTCGGCGTGATACGGATCGTCTGCGACACTCTTTCGATGACGCCTTTGTCAGCCAAATAGTCCATAATACCGACAATCATTGCGCTATCCACATGAAAATGTTTGGCAAGCAAGGTTACCGTCTTGATCTCTTGATCGGACATGAATTCAATGACGGGCTTCTGAATGATATCCAGATGCGACTCCAAATACCTGTCGATCTTTTCAATCGAAGTCGAGATTTCTGCGGGACTTAAATGCCGGGCCATGGCATCCTGATAGAAAGGAGCGATCACCTCAGGCCGAATCGAAAGCACTCTCTGGATCGCTTCGCGCGAAATCGCTTCTCCACGCAAACAGAGCTCCATATGCGCAATCGACTCCGCAGCTTTAAGCAAATAATATTGCGCGTACAGCGGGTCTTTTCTTGCCGTTAGCCATTTTTGAGCCTTTTCTTTCAAGTACACCAGCTCGTTCGCGATATGAAATACCGAATTGGCAATATCGTCGCTGCCCATCTCCTTGAGGTCTGCAAAAAAGTCTACTAAACTTTCATCCGTAGAATAGACCATGACCCCCTTGGAGAAATAAGATTGAGAGAAAGAACCTCCTATATTTCGTTCGAGCCCTCTCTTGAATTCGCTCCTCACCATAAGGTAAACATTAATGACAATGCCATCCTCCACAATGCAATAGCTGGTGTGCTTCAGAACTTGATCCCGGACGACCAGCGTCATATCGATATCGCTTTTTTCCCAGACCACGTCATAGGCAAGGCTTCCACTGATGATGATCGCAATCACATTGGGGTCATCTCTCACTTTGTCAATAAAGCTATTCGTTGCTTCCATATAACGCTGCTTCAGTTCCTCCTGCACCGTATCATCCACTTGGCTTCATCCTTTCCCGTAACGTGATAGAATCGATATTGTCCATGGCCTCAATATGGTAAGATCATACTATATTGGTTGATTTTAAATACGACAAAAATTGCTGTCTTAAGGAGAAACCGGTGGATCAACATTTACTTGAGACCATTAGCCAGACCACGGAATTTATTGAGGACCATCTACTGGAGGAACTGAACCTGGATATTATCGCGATCCGGGTCAATATGTCCAAATTCCATTTGCTGCGAGTGTGGAAGGGAGCCACCTCGACGGGCCTCATGGAGTATGTCAGAAGAAGGCGGATTGCGGAATCGCTGGCGGATTTGTTAAACGACCGCAACACGATCGAATTCATCTCTTCCAAATACTCATTCGGTTCCGAACGAACTTACAGCCGAATCTTCAAGGAAGAATACCGGATCAGTCCGGCAAGATGGCGCCGAAATCCCGGATCGCTGGACATCCTGGACCGCTTCAACCCGGATTTTCTGAACCGTGCGGGGGAAGGACTTATTTTCTTCCGCTCCATTACCGTGCTCCCCTCCTTCTCCATCGCCGGGATCGAACACATCGTGGACGTGGAGGATAACCTCAAACATCAGACCGCCAACCGGCTTGGCGTCGATTACTTCTACAACAGCCGTCCCAAAATCATTAACCCTGTCCAAAAAGACGTCTACATCGGCTTCACAACCGTGCCGAGCAACTTTCAAGGCTACACCTTCTATCAACCTTCCACGCAAATCGGCCTAAACAGCATCGTGCCTCCCGAAATGAAAGTCAGGCGGATCGGCCCCCATAAATACGGCGTATTTACCTATATGGGCCCCCATCGGCCGGAGGAAATCACCTCCGAATCGCTGCGTACCATTTGGGAACATGTCATTGAGGTATGGATGCCGACGATTCAATTCGATCTGAAAGAAAACTTCCGGTTTGAACTCATCAATTATGAAAAGTGCAGCAAGCAATACTGCGAGTGCGACCTGTATTATCCGATATCGGGGTTATAATGCAAAGCTGGAAACACAAACAAAAAAAAGCGCCTCTCCTGTGAGGCACTTCTATCGTTTAGCATATTTATTGGTACCTTCTGAGCCAGCGGTTCATGGACTTTAACGATTGAAGCTATTCTCATAAAAATCAAAGAAACCTGAAATATCAGACGCCCGCTGCCTAAGGGATTCGTCATCCGTGATCAACTGCCAGCCGTAGGTGAGGTACGGCTCCCAATTATTTTTGCTGATGGATGAAAGTTCAAACTGTTCCTTAACCGCGGCAATCGCGTCTTTATAATCTATGCAGAACTGTTTAAAAGCTTTGTCCGTATCCACAAAGATGGGCATGTCTTTCTTGTTGTACCCCATTTTGTAAGCTTCTTCGCCGTTTCCGAACGAGAACTGCGGGTTTTGCATATCCATCTCCTTAACTACAACGGACAGTTCGCTTGAAGACTTCCCGCCACTAAAACATCCACCGATCAACAAGGTCATGCAAAACAATAATAGATACCCGATACACCTTTTTCTCATACGGTTATTTAGACCTCCTCAAGACCCTCTATCTTATGATCCAAAAAAATCCGGAATTGTCCTATAATTATAGAGACAACCACGGATTCGTTCCATTACTTATTTAACTTTTATAAAAGGAGAGAAAACCATGTTAGTTCCCCAATTATATTTAAACGGGAATTGTGGCCCGGCCATCGCGCTATATACTAAAGCTTTTAACACCGATACGGATTCTATCATGTTTGATCCTGAGAAAGAGCCGGGAACCTTCGTTATTCACGCGGAGATGCATATTTTGGGCCAAAGAGTCATGCTAAGTGACTACGGCGGCACTGCACCAGGCTCCCCGGAATCAACCATGGAATGGGTAGCCATTTTTGAATCCGAAGAAGCTCTGAGAGAGGCCTATCTGATCATGAACGAGGAGAGCACAACGATTACGCCAATCGGTTCGGTATCCTTTAGTTCGTGTATGGTTCAATTTGTCGATAAGTTTGGCGTGCGATGGTGCTTCATGCTCTAAATTGCATCCAGGTTAATCGAAGACGACGGTCAGAGAGAAAAGCTGCTCTTCTTCAACTCCTCGGTACTAAACAGCGTATCGTAAATTTCGACGGCTTCCTCCCGGACAAAGTCCTCAACGACCTGGAGCACCTCTTCCTCCGACGTACCGTGAATCATTGCATACAGGTTGTAAGGCCAATCCGGGTACGGCGTCCGCCGGTAACAATGGCTGACTTCGCTACGTTCGGCCAGTTTGTGACCGGCTGCATCGACATGCTCTTCTGAAAGAAGGCATACGAGCATCCCGTTCGCGGAGAATCCGATGTTGCGGTGCTTCAGAATCGCCCCGACGCGTTTGAGTGCTCCGGTCTCCCTCATTCTGTTCAGCCGCAGCAGGACCTCGTCTACCGAACATCCCGTTCTATGGGCGATATCACCGTAAGGATCGGGTGAGAACGGAAGCTCTCCTTGAAGTTCACGGACAAGAAATAGATCAATATCGTCCATTCTCACGTCCCTCCTTGTGTTCCTCCAGATTCATGAACACATTCAGCTTATACATCTGCTCGGCCGGAAATTCATAAATTCTTGCCTGATTCGCAGCGTTCGAGATCGATTGCAGGATTTCCATTCGCTCTTCCTCCGTCCGCGCCGACAACGTAAACCACATATTCAACCGGCTGCGGCGGCGGTAATTGTGCGTCACGCCCTTAAAACTGTTCACTACCGCAGCCGTATCGTAGAATAGCTCTTCCTTAACTTCCATCGCATATAATCTTCCCGAAAAGCCTAGCTTTGCCGGATTAAAAACCCCGCCAACCCGGCGTATCATTCCCTCTTCGCTGAGCTTCTGCATTCGGTGCAGCACCTCTTCCGTCTTCATCTCCAGTTCACCTGCCACTTCATCCCATGGATGCCGAACTATCGGAAGCCCACCCTGCAGCCGGTTTAACAGCGCCCTGTCCTTCGCGTCCAATGCCATGATCTGCTTCTCCCTCCATAGCTTTCCGTGCAAACGGTCTTTTGTAACACCAAGGTTCTTCCGCCAAGAAATTCCCGCCGCTATAGTAGTAGGAGCGCGCCCTGCAGCCACCGCAATTTCCGACGTCACGGCAGGAACCGCAAGCCCCTTCGTATTTTTTGAAATTCCGCAAATCCCGGAACACGGGATTCTCCCGCCACAGCTCGTCGAACGGCTGCTCGCGAACGTTGCCCACCTTCACAGGAAGATAAGGACAAATATGCACCTCTCCATTCGGCAGCACCGAACAGTAGGCAACGCCGGCAAGACAACCGCGGGTGTATCGCATGTCGATGTTCATGTCTTTGGCAAGCGGCATAAATTGCGGAGCACATGTCGGTTTAATCTCGAGCCGGGTAGTCTGCTGCTTCTGAAGCACCTTCCTAAGCACCGAATAATAACGCTCATGCTTAAGCGCATCCTCTTCAATATTGACGGCACGCCCGGTCGGCACAAGAAAAAAAGGATGCAGCGACGCCACGTTCATCTCCTCCGCAAGCTGTGCTACCTGTTCAAATTCATCCACATTATCTTCTTTCAGCGTCATGTTGATCTGAACCTTTAATCCGGCTTCTTGGGCATAGCGGATACCTTGCACCGCCCGCTCCCAGCCATCTGCCGAATTTCGGAACCGGTTATGGGATGCCGGGTCGGCACTGTCGATGCTGATCGCAATGCCTCCCAGCCCGGCGTCCTTAAGCTCTCGGGCATTGACCGCGGTTAGCAGCGTTCCGTTGCTGCCCATCGCCGGCTTCAGGCCGCTGGCCGCCGCATAAGCGATCAGCTCGGTCAAATCCTCCCGGATCATAGGTTCACCGCCGCTGAATATCAACAGTCGAAATCCAGCCGCTTTGACCTGATCAATCAGACGGCGTCCTTCCTCCGTCGTAAGCTGGCCTTCTACCGAAGACTCCGGACCGGAATCGCGGTAACAGTGTTCGCAGTACAAATTGCATCTCTTGGTCACATTCCACGATAAGAGCATCGCAGTCCCCGCCTCCTAACTTCGGATTCCAATTTCAAGATCGCTCAAATAGCAA
>DJTQ01000388.1 GCA_002439285.1 Paenibacillaceae bacterium UBA6304 | reverse complement strand
AAAAATGGATTACGAAAAAGGCGGCGCGCGCCATCAGGAGGAACGGATCGTTAAGCAGCGTCTGACGCTGCAACGCGAAGGGGACGAATGGTGCATCACGCGGGTGATTCAGCCTGTAGCGGAACGGGGCGCTTCAGCGGCCTTGCCCGCAAGCTTCGGCAACGAGGAGTCCGGCGGGAAGTCGCGTGTGGCCCGGCCTTTTTTGAACCGTGAAGTACTTGGCGGAGGCGGTCTTCGCAGCATACCCTACCGCCGGGAAGACGCCGTTTTATATGCGGACCGTTGGTGGGATAGTTTCAATCCGGAATTCGCCGCATTTGAGGTGAATTGCACCAATTATATCTCCCAGTGCCTCTTTGCAGGCGGTGGCCCAATAAACTATACTGGAAAAAGAGAATCGGGCTGGTGGTATAAGGGATACGTCGGCGGACGTGAAGCTTGGAGCTACAGTTGGTCGGTCGCCAATGCGATGGAACGCTATTTGGCGAACAGCGGATCAGGGCTGCGTGCGGAACTTGTGAGCCGCCCGGAACAGCTGGAGCTGGGGGATGTCATTATCTATGATTGGGATGGAAATGGAGCCTACCAGCACAGTACGATTGTGACGGCATTTGACGCGGGCGGGATGCCTTTGGTTAACGCTCATACCGTGCCAAGCAAGCACAGGTATTGGGATTACCGGGATTCTTACGCCTGGAGCGAGAATACCGTGTATCGTTTTTTCCATATTTCGGACCGGTTCTGACCATACTAAGGGGAACATTGTTTTGACCCCGTTACAATTATTGAAAAGAGGTTACACATGGGACAGGAAAAATTGACTGTAGGGCTGATTTACGGCGGAAAGTCGGGAGAGCATGAGGTATCGCTCCAAACAGCCTTTGCGGTTTCAAAAGCGTTCGATTACGGAAAATATGAATTGCTTCCTTTTTATATTACGAAGCAGGGAGAGTGGAGAGTCGGTGGTAAACTGACTGCGCCGTTCACGAAACTGGAGCAACTGCAGTTGGATGCCGAAACGAGCGGTACGACGGACGCCATCAATTTGCTCTTCAAGGGACTTTCGACCGGAGAAGCGGCGATCGACGTTGCTTTTCCGCTACTGCATGGCACGAACGGGGAGGACGGAACGATTCAGGGCTTGTTCGAAATGGCGAATCTGCCTTATGTCGGTGCCGGCGTGTTGGCCTCGGCTGCGGGCATGGACAAAGTCATCATGAAGAAGTTATTCGCGGAAGCGGGGCTGGAGCAGTGCAAGTACTGCTATTTCACCGCTTCGGAATGGGAACGGAATAGCCATAACCTGATTCAGGGGATCGAAGAGAAGCTGAATTATCCTTGCTTCATTAAACCGGCTAACCTGGGATCCAGCGTCGGCATCTCCAAAGCGAGAACTAGGGAAGAATTGACCCAATCGATCGCGCATGCATTCCGCTACGACGTGAAGGTTATCGTTGAGGAATTCGTCGATGCCCGCGAGGTGGAGGTCGGCGTACTGGGCAATGATGAGCCACTTGCATCCGTTCCGGGTGAAATCGTCTCTTCCGGCGAGTACTACGATTACCAGGCGAAGTACCTGGATGGGAAATCGCAAATGCTGATTCCGGCTCCATTGGATACGGAACTGGCGGATCGCGTCCGCGATTTGGCGGTAAGGGCGTTTAAGGCGATTGCGGGCAGCGGCTTGTGCCGTGCCGACTTTTTCGTCAAAAAGACCGACGGTACGATCTGGATCAATGAAGTGAACACAATGCCGGGATTTACTCCGTTCAGCATGTATCCGCTGCTCTGGCGCGAAACGGGCGTATCTTATGAAGCCCTGCTCGACCGGTTGATCGAGCTTGCTCTGGAACGCTATGAAACACGACAAAATTTGGACTTTGAGAACGGAGTTCAATAAGTCCTGCTTCGATACGTCAAACTCAGGATTCCAAGAGGAAAGGAAGAAGCGACGATGGGTTTTCAAACGGAGTTTAACTCGGTATGCAAATTTAAAAGTGAGCAAGAACTGTTTGAGTTGATGGAATACGGTCGCGGCAAAATGCGGAAGCAGGGGCTGCGCATCTTCCCGACGGGCCAGAAGGTCATTGCTTACACGCCCGACAACAAGGCGGTAGCGATCGTTAAGATTACGGCCTGCGTAGCCGAGATCAATTTTAACGGCGAGGAAGTTACGGCGGTTGAGCTGGATCTCGTCCGCCCGCTGACTGAGGAAGAATCCGCCGTTCAAACGGCGCTAGCCTATGAGATGTTCTTCGGGGAAGCCGGGTCCAAGTGATCGTCCGGTTCGGCTATGTCGCTATGTCCACGGTGGTTGCAAATGCTTCACCTTCCCGGACGATGACGTTCAAGACGTTCAGCGGCCTGTCGGACCGCGAGGCGGCTGTACGGCGGCTTGAATCGATCGCCGCGGAGAACCTGCACAATACACTGCGGCTGCTGCGGCATAATGTCGCAAACGACATTCGGGTCTACCGCTTTTCTTCGAAGCTGATCCCGCTGGCTACCCATGGAGCGCTTGCGGATTGGAACCCTTTCGAGGCGCTGCGCGAGCCATTTGCCGAGATCGGCGACTTTGTGAAGAAACACGGGCTTCGCGCTTCGTTTCATCCGGATCATTTCACCGTGCTCAGCACCCCTCGTCCGGAAGTGCTGCGCAGCTCGATACGGGATCTGCAGTATCACGTCGATATGTTAGAAGCCATGGGACTGGACGGCCGGGCCAAGAATAATATCCATGTAGGCGGAGCCTATGGGGACAAGCCCTCGGCGGGAGCGCGTTTTAAGGAACAGGTGTCTGCACTGCCGGACCGCTTCAGAGAGAGGTTGACGCTGGAAAACGACGATAAGACGTTTAACGCCGTGGAGACTCTGGAGATTTCCGAAGCGCTGGGCCTTCCAATGGTGCTGGACATTCACCATCAATGGGTGAACAATGAGGGCGAGGACCCGGCGGAACTGTGGCCCCGGATCCTCCAAACATGGACAAGTCCGTTGGCCCAGGCGGGTTCACCGGGAGATGATCCCCTTCCGCCGAAAATTCATGCCTCCAGTCCAAAGAGCGTAAGCGATCCCCGCGGCCATGCTGATCATGTGATCGCGGCTCCATTGCTCGATTTTCTCCGAAGAATCGCCGCCAAAGGGACGGAGCGGGTTGACGTTATGCTGGAAGCCAAGCTGAAGGATGGGGCTCTATATGCTTTAATGGAAGACCTCGCCCGTTATGAAGGCGATGGTGTCGAAATTCTGGATGGGGCCAGCGTGCGCATTCAACCATGAACTACAGGGCCCTTAATCCTTGAAATTGATGGGGAAATAAGGTAAGTTGAACAAAACGAAACCGGATTGGTTCTGAGGAGGCCTTTATTCATGGGAGAATTGTTGGCAGGTAAGAATATTATTGTTATGGGCGTGGCGAATGACCGCAGCATTGCTTGGGCGATTGCCCAAAGTCTGGCGGAACAGGGGGCCCGCCTGGCGTTTACATTCGAAAGCGAGCGCGTAGAAGGACGGGTGCGCAAACTGGCGGAGACCATTCCAAATTCGCTCATTCTCCCGTGCAATGTGACGGTCGACGAAGAAATCGATAAGCTGGCGGACACGCTGCGCGAGGAATTCGGCGTGCTGCACGGGCTGGTGCATAGTATCGCTTTTGCCAAAGCTGAGGATTTGGCCGGAGAATTCCTGGATACGTCCCGTGAAGGCTTTGCGCTGGCTAATGACATCAGCGTATATTCTCTCGTAGCTGTATCGAAGCGCCTGTCCCCATTGATGACCGAGGGCGGAAGCATTATGACCATGACTTATATGGGCGCGGAACGCGTAATGCGTAATTACAATGTCATGGGCGTAGCGAAAGCGGCGCTGGAATCATCCGTCCGATACTTGGCTAATGACCTTGGTCCGAGAAATATCCGTGTGAATGCGATTTCTGCGGGACCGATCCGGACCCTGGCCGCAAAAGGCATCAGCGATTTCAACTCCATCCTGAAGCAAGTTGAGGAAAAGGCTCCGCTGCGTAAAACGACGGAAACGGCGGAAGTAGGCGATACCGCGATGTTCCTGCTTAGCCACTTATCCCGCGGTATCACCGGCGAAGTTATTTATGTCGATGGCGGTTATAATATCGTCGGAGCATAATCTGTTTACGATAATCTGAAAAGTTCGTCCCGGGTGCTGCCGAATATCGGCAAAACTGGGTACGGACTTTTTACATATGGGGTAGCCGAAGTCCGGACAGGTTGCCCGTTTCTTCCGGAAATAGCGAAAAGGCGCAACTTTGCACACTGGATGGCGTATAGTAAAAAAAGGAAATTTTACAAGATTCATAGAGTTTAGAATATATTAAGAAAGTAGTGTGAAACCATTGGAATCCAAACCTAATATTCCTTATGTTGTAGGCAGCAAAAGTCCGATGGCCGTGGCGATCAATTGCGCGGCTAAGGCGGGGGAATGGATTAAGAGCCGGTTAGGCATGGTGAAAGACTTAAATACGAAGATTTCCCCGCAGGATTTGGTCACGGATGTAGATAAAGGCGCCGAAGCGATGATCCGCAAACTGATTCAGACCCATTTTCCCGATCATGAAATATTGGGGGAAGAAGGGGTGGCTCCCGGAGCTGAGGCATCGGCAGCGGCGGTTTCGGAGGCCAAAGACGCCGAATACTTATGGATTATCGATCCGATTGACGGAACGACCAATTTCGTACACGGTTTTCCTTTCTTCTGCGTGTCGATCGCCCTTGCCTATAAAGGGGATGTGATCATCGGAGTCATTTACGATCCTACCCGGGATGAGATGTTTGTAGCGGAAAAGGGTAAAGGAGCATATATGCACGGCAACCCGACCCGGGTATCGGAAGATCCTGTGTTGGCGGACAGCATAATTGCCGTCGGCTTTAATCCGGACCGCCAAGTTGCGGCGCCGATTAATTTGAAGGGCATTACGGCCTTGTCGGAACAAACCCGCAGTCTCCGCGCCGGGGGATCAGCCGCGCTTCATCTTGCGTATGTGGCGGCCGGTCGGCTCAGCGGTTACTACGAGGTGAATCTCAGTGCCTGGGATACGGCGGCAGGAGCTCTTATGGTTGCGGAGTCCGGCGGAATAGTGACGGATACCGCGGGCCATCCTTATGACATTGGGACCCGGAATCTCATAGCAAGCAACGGCAAAATCCAGGATCAACTGCTGGGTGTTATTCAAGCGGCTGGAGCGACAGGGTTGTAGGCTCGGTGAGATTCAGTAAGATTAAGCAGGATCAGCAGGTTCAGGGGCGGGCTTCTCAACATCCACTTTAACCGGAGGGAGTGTCCAAGAGTTGAGCGATAACAAAGAACTCGAAAGAGAACTCAGTGAACTGTTAATGGAACAGGATAATGGCAGTGAGGAAGAACGCCGGGAAGAGGAGCGGCGGCGATTGTCTCCCAAATATGAAATCCGGGTGCAGACCACGCTTGATCCGATCGTGGAAGAGACGCGGAAATACCGCACTATGGCCAAGGAAATCGACGGCCGTTATGACGATTACCTGAAGAAAACGGAACAAACCGATAAGGAACGGGAGCGCTCCGAGTAATTCGGGGCGTTCTATATTTTTGGAGAAGCGAAGGAGTGTATTTATGAATAATTATAAATTAAAAGACAGGAGCCGTGTTCTGGTATCCGGGATGCTGGCGGCTGCCTTGGTGTTGGGGAGCGGAGCATCGGCGCTGGCGGCATCCACTCAGACAGGCTCAAGTGCGGAAGAGAATACAGCGACGCAGAGCGATCTGACTTCTCCGGTGAGCAGTCAATTGATCGTGGCGCTGGGGGATTCCATCACAGCCGGTTATGAACCGGGGATGACCGAGACTACTGTCCCTTACGGTTATGTAGACCGGTTGAAGGAGCAGGCATTGTTCCATGGTCGGGTTGAGGTAGTCAACTACGGTATTTTAGGATTGCAGACTAGTGGTTTATTCAACTACGTAACCGCCATTAAGGAAGGAAAGGCAATCGCAGCCGGGGATATCCAGGAGGGACTTCGAGATCCGCGCCTTACGGCTTTTGCTTCCGGCGTGGCTGAAGCTAAATCGAAATTGGAACAGGCAGATGTCATCACGATAACGATCGGCGGAAATGATGTGTCCGCACTTTTGACGGAAGCGGAAGGATTGACGAATGAGGAACTTAAGACCAAAGCCGCTGAACTGCTGAATACATACCGGTCGAATGTACAGCAAGTGGTATCTCTTTTGACGGAAATTAATCCGAACGCACAAATTGTACTGGCCGACCAGTATCAACCGGTTCCGAAAATAGCTGGAGCGGCAATCTACGATGAACTGACAAAGGTATCTGGAAGCTTCACTTCCACCGTGGATGAGATGGTAAGCCAGTTTAACGCGGAGGGCAAAAAGGTTAAGGCGGCGCATGTGGCTGAGACTTTTGTCGGGAAGGAATTGTCGCTGACTCATATTTTTAATGAAGATGTGCATCCGAACCAGTCGGGCTATGAAGTTATTGCCAAGGTAATGGCTCAGAATATTTGGGGAAGTTATCAGGAAACTGCGGCGAAATCCGGAAAAGCCCAAA
Organism: Paenibacillaceae bacterium UBA6304; assembly: GCA_002439285.1. Taxonomy (GTDB): domain Bacteria; phylum Bacillota; class Bacilli; order Paenibacillales; family Paenibacillaceae; genus Fontibacillus. The sequence continues at coordinate 18,670 of DJTQ01000388.1, read as the reverse complement.
TTTCTATCGTCGTCAAAGGAAAAGAGTTGTCCACTCCTTATGCACCGGTGATTAAAAATGGGCAGACATTTGTCGCTCTGAAGGATATTACGGATGCAATCGGCGGCACGTCGCGCTGGGACTCTAAAGCTGGCACGGCCACGATTACGTATGCCGGACGCACGGTGGTCATTCCAGTCGGAGCCAAGCAAATTACTGCGGACGGAATCAAGATAAATACGGCGTCACCCGCATTCCTGCACAAAATCGGAAAAGAACAGAAGACGTATGTTCCACTCGCTGTTCTTGTTGCAGGCTTGGGACTGGATGTCCAATACAGCCAGAAGTTAAAAACGGTATTTATTAACTTATAACTTACTTGCTAAATCAACAATACGGGGGGTGCCCGTCAATCATCGTAGATGACTGACGGACACCCCTTTTTCTCCTGACCAAGCTCACTTTCGTCATGTCGCTCGCTCCTCCTGGGCTGACCTGGCCGTCTTTGAAGATTAACTGGAAAACCTACAGTTATTTCGCGCGGTAGGCCAGGTCCGGACAAACTAACTGGAAAACCTACAGTTAATTTAGGCACAGGCAGCGAAAAGAGCAAAAAGGATAAGAATTAACTGTAGGAAATACAGTTATTTCTGCAGAACGACTGGATTTACGGTAATTAACTGTAGGAAATACAGTTAATTTGCTCCCTACAACACTCACTCCCATCGATCCCAGCGGTAAATACATGAAGTTACTGATTACTGGAGAGTTTGCTTAATATGCGCCTGTTTCGTGACAAGTTATTTAAAGTAATTAATTCGTGCCCCTTAGCCGGAACGCTTAGGGGGAGCTCCTCTACTAGGCCAAACCTCTAGAGAGCGAGGGACACCCCGATTCTTTGAACCTGACGTCTGTCCTCGCTCAGTCTGCTGAAGCCGCAACCGGCTTAATCGCCACGATGCGAAGGCGGACGTAATCGGCGTACCAGCAGCCCTCCTTGAATAGTTCATTTCGTGCCAAATGAGCTGTTTTTTGAAGAATGGCCAGCTTTTCAGCCTCTTCAAAGGCCGACAAAAAGGAGTCCTCAGCGAATCCTTTCAACCAGTGGGACAAACCGTCCTCACCTTCTCCCAGCTTGGTGGGCCGGTCGAAATGAGCAGCATAAACTACCCGGAAACCCAGCTTCTCAAGCAAGGCGCTGTATTCGGCCAAACTCGGGAAATACCATGGGTTTAACGGTCCGGCAGCTACGCCGTAGTCCTTCTCCAATACGGTGGACAGACTACGTATAATGACCGCTACATTGCCCTTGCCGCCTAATTCCGCGACGAAGCGTCCCCCGGGTTTCAGCGCGTTCCAAATGGAAGCGGCCGCGCCTTGCCCATTCTTGACCCAATGAAGTGCAGCGTTGGAGAACACGGCATCTACCGGGTCGTCCAGTGCAAAGGCTTCGGCATTACCGACGCTAAAGTTGAGCAACGGGTATTTTTGACGAGCTTGTTCAATCATCGGTGCCGCCAGATCCATACCGAACACTTCCGTCCCGGTCTTCGAGATTTCGAAAGTCAGATCCCCCGTGCCGCAACCCAAATCGAGAATTCGTTCCCCGGGCCGGGCCTCCAGCAGCTCGACCACACCTTTACCGTATTCCGACACAAAACCCAGTTTGTCATCGTACAATCCGGGCTGCCAAACTTGCTTCCCTTCCGCCATCATGGTAGCCTCCTTTAAGAAAATGAAAATTGAAATAGCTGCGGCTTAACTTCAGTCCATTATTGCGCAGATTAAGCAATTGGGGAAATATATAGTTCAAATCACCTTGATAGGTATGATCTATAAATGGAATTAAAGCATACTATTTTTATAGGAATAATAAAAAATGAATTGACACGCCATCTTCCTTGCTGTTAATATTCATTCAAATAGAAGTTCTCCACGACAAAAGAATAGCCGTCCATGAAATCGACTGGTTAACCAGAGATTCAATAAGCAGGCGTATGCCTCCTTATTGGGTCTCTTTTTTTGTGCTCGTGGACCCATTTCATAGTAGGAGCTGAGAACATGTCCAAAGAGTTTGAAGGAGTAATTGAACCGTACTACGAAGACAGCAAGCCATGGTGGCCTGCCCCTAAACGCCCGCCGGAGGGAGCTCCGAATGTAGTTTATATCGTATTGGACGACACGGGCTACTCGCATCTCGGCTGCTATGGTTCGGATATTTCGACGCCGAATATCGATGAGCTGGCAAATGGGGGACTACGATATACCAATTTTCATACGACCGCCATTTGTTCCCCAACCCGGGCTTGCCTGTTGACGGGGAGAAATCATCATTCCGCAGGCATGGGATTTCTTGCCGATATCGACAATGGGTTTCCGAATACGCGAGGACGGGTCAGCAAAGAAACGGCGTTGCTCAGTGAAATTCTACAAGAAGAAGGTTACAGTACGCTGGCCGTCGGCAAGTGGCACCTTCTCCCGTCGGAAGAGAGATCGTTGGCGGGGCCGTTTGATCACTGGCCGTTATCGCGAGGCTTTGAGCGATATTATGGATTCTTGGGTGGAGAGACGAACCAGTGGAACCCTGATTTGGTTTCGGGGAACGAGTATATTGACCAGCCGAAAAAAGCGGAAGACGGCTACCATTTAACGGAGGATTTGACCGACAAAGCCATTCAATTTGTTCGTGAGCAGAAGAGTGCGGCTCCCGATAAACCATTTTTCCTGTATCTCGCTTATGGAGCGACGCATGCGCCTCATCATGCACCTAAGGAGTTCATCGATAAATATGCCGGCAAGTATGATCAAGGCTGGGATGTAGCGCGCGAGCAGTGGTTCGGCCGGCAAAAGAAGCTCGGTATCATTCCGCCAAACGCACAGCTCCCTCCGCGCAACCCCGGAGTCAAACCGTGGCATTCCTTATCACCAACTGAACGGCGGTTATTCGCAAGAATGCAGGAAGTGTTCGCTGGTTTTCTGGACCATACCGATTACCATATCGGCCGGTTCCTGGATGCGCTCCGGGAAATCGGGCAATTAGACAATACGATCATTGTCCTGGTATCCGATAATGGCGCCAGCCCGGAAGGGCAGCAAATCGGCACCTGGAACGAGTACAAAAATTTCAACGGGGAAGCCGAGCAAGCGGAGCAGGAAATCGTTCATATCGATAAGCTGGGAACCCCCGAGGCCTACAATCATTATCCGATCGGATGGGCACAAGTCGGTAACACGCCTCTGAAATGGTATAAGACTTTCGTTCATGCGGGAGGCGTTAAAGACCCGTTCATTATCTCGTATCCGAATAAGATCAAGGATGCCGGGGGAATCCGCAGTCAGTATCATCATGCGATCGATGTGGTTCCTACCATTCTTGAATTGGCGGATATTCGGGAACCGGCTCAATTGAAGGGGGTCCAACAGAAATCTATCGAAGGCGTTAGCCTGGCATACAGCTTTGAGCATCCTTCGGAACCAAGCCAAAGAACGACTCAATATTACGAGATGCTGGGTAACCGCGCGATTTACCATCAAGGTTGGAAGGCCGTGACTTACCATATTCCGGGGATTTCCTTCGATGATGACAAATGGGAGCTCTACCACGTGGATAAGGATTTTTCGGAAAATAACGATCTAGCCCAGTCGGAGCCCGCCAAGCTGGAGGAGTTAATTCAGTTATGGTGGAAGGAAGCGGAGAAATATGGGGTTCTTCCGATTGATGGCCGCGGCCTGCTGGGCAAATTCGGTAACGGAGGACAGGAGCCGCAATCAGTAACGCATAAATATTATCCCGGACCTGAAGGATACCATCATTACATTACTTTCAATCCAAGACTGACGCATTCCATAGAGGCGGATCTTGTCCGGTCTTCGGCTGAGCAGGAGGGGGCCATTCTCGCGAGCGGCGGGAGATTCGGCGGCTTTGCGCTTTATGTGCAGAACAATCGTCTGGTCTATCATTACAATTTTATCGGGGAACAGCATCATGTGATCGTGTCTGCCGAAGAGTTGCCGGTTGGTCCGGTTACGGTGAAATTTGAGTACTCCGCTGAGAACAAAACAGGGAAATTGTACGTGGATCATTTGCTGGCCGGGGAAGGTGATATTCTGAAAATCGGTTATATTACAGGCCCGGGAGTGTTCTCCGTCGGCAAAAGCGCGCAAACCCCGGTAAATGATAACTATGAGTCTCCGTTTATTTTTACGGGTCAAATCAAGGAAGTCCGGGTTACGATTCCCCAATACATCCGCGATCAGGAATCTGAGGTGGCTCAACAGTTAGCCGTGGATTAATCGATTGTTGGCTGGACCATACTTTGCGAAAAGAAAGGATTTTGCTCATGAGTCATCCTAAATTCAAAATACCGACATTGCTGTTATCCATCGTTCTGCTCTTCGTCCTGCCCGCCTGCAATGCATCAACCGTTAGCGGCACGGAAGGGAAGGCCAAAGCCAAATTTACGGTTAGCATCGCAAATATGGGGTTGTCCAACCTGTATGTTATTAAGGAGAAAGGATGGCTGGAAGAAGAGTTTGCAAAAATAGGCGCCGATGTGGAATGGTCGAATCATGCAGCCGGGCCTCCGATCAATGAAGGGATCGCTTCGAAACGGATTGATTTGGCCGTGTTGGGCGAAGGGGCTATTTTATCGGGCATCAATAACAAGTTGGACGTTAAATTGATTTCTTTGCTGTCCAATGGCTTGTACGGAGTAAACTACCTGATTGTGCCGCCGGATAGCGACATCAAAGAGATCGCCGACCTGAAAGGTAAGAAAGTAGGGGTCCAACTGGGAACCTCCCATCAAGTGTTTCTCCTTAAAGCTCTGGAAACGGCCGGTCTTCAATTGGACGACGTCAAAGCCGTGAATTTGGTCATTACGGACGCGCAGCCGGCATTCCAGACCGGACAGCTCGATGCTTGGGTGACAGCCGATCCATTCGCGCAAATCGAATTGAACAAGAACGGTGCGGGGCTGATCACATCGGGTGAGGCGCTGAATATCGTGTCTCCGACCTTTTACATCGCCAGAGGGGCATTCGCGAAAGAACATCCGGAAGCCGTGGAAATCTTCCTGAAAGTCATTGACCGTGCCCTCCAGTTGGAGCAGGAGAACCATGAGGAATTCATTGATCTGGCGGTAAAAAATTCCGGCCGCGACCGGGCATTAATCGAAACCTTCTCCTCCAACGCCAAGTATGAGAGCAGCCCGCCTTCCGAGGAAATCCTGAACCAGTTGCAGACCTCGGCGGATATATTGACGGATCTCGGCTATTTATCCGAAAAATTGGACATCAGACCTTCTGTGGATAATTCGTATATTGAGAAGATCAGGAAATAAAAGAGTACGCGCTGACTTATGAAGAACGGGTTCCCTTATAAAGGAGCTCGTTTTTTATTCTACATGCTTCGTTGTAAGTCTCGAATGTCCCTCCACGATAAGAGTTTAATCTGTTCATTATGAATCAATCTCTTAATATCCATGTCTTTCAGTAGACGATATTCCATCTCTCTTTCTTTATAACAGCTCGTTATTGTTATTAATTGGTCTGTTATTTTTGACGGATGTATAGTCAATTGTGTTATTCCAGGCTTTAGGCTCTTTAATAGCTCAGTTAACTGTTTCTTGATTTTACTGTACTCTATGATTGGATTGAAGCAATACGGGAGAGAAATTATATCGTCAATTAAACATATCTTTCTCTCTTTTGCCGAAGTAATTCTTTTTTGAAACAAATTTAGTTGTTCTGTGTTAAAAAGAGGTTGTTCTACTATCCTCTCAGGTAAATTAAATGGGAGTCGGTACTTTTCGCACAAATCCAATGCCGGTTCTAAAAAATCCCGGCCTGTGAATAATCCCATAATGCTGCCGGCATGGCTATCCAGATGAGTTGGATCGATTCCTTGTAGGATCGCACTCTGAATCTGAGCTTCCATTTCCATTCGAACCTCATCTTCATCGGCATTTCTTTCTAGAAGAGTAACATCCGTGTGGAAGTAGCCATTGGCTGCGACTAAACTATTCAGTGTTCTTGTATTGAAGACTGGTGTGTAAGGATTCCACTCACCGCTCGTTAGGGTAAGATGAATTCCAATATTTTTAATGCCATTTTGGTTGCTGATCTCCATAGCTTCGTTTGAATCTGAGCAGGGAATCATGATCGATGTGGAGGTTATAGAGTTTTCTCTGAACAAATTAACAATGGCTTCATTAGTTCCCTTAGTAATTCCGAAATCGTCGGCATTGATAATTAACAAACGGTCATTAGCTTTAAAGCCTAATTTTTGAATCATGGATAACCCTCCTGTTACGTTTCTGATGGATATAAAAGACAAATAACAATAAGGACGCAAACACGGCGAAGTGTTTGCGTCCTTATTGTGCGAAGCATTAAATTACAGCCATTATACAATAGAAATTCAGAATGTAAATAGCGGACGTTGCGTGAGGCGGGGGAACTAAGCCTTAAAGCTATCCTGCCATTTCAGCAGCTTTTCCTCGAGGATCCGGACGAAGGAATCCGATAGCTTGCCGGCCAGGGCGAAGATGATGATTCCGACGAAGACGGTGTCGGTTTGCATGAATGAACGGGCATCCTGAATCATGTAGCCAATTCCTTTATCCGCGCCCAGCAGTTCGGCGGCTACAAGGCACATCCAGGCAACGCTTAATGATAGCCTTATCCCTAACAAAATATTGGGAAGGGAGGAGGGAATCATCAGCTTCACAATCTGCTGAAGTCGGGTATATTCCATAATCCGGGCTACTTCAAACAGTTTATTATCGATGTTTCTTACCCCAAGAAAAGCTTGCATGTATAAGGGAAAGAAAGAGCCCAGCGAGATGAGCAGGATTTTGGACAGTTCGCCGAAGCCGAACCATAAGATGAACAGCGGGGTAACCGCCAGCAATGGAATGGTACGGATCATTTGAAACGTGGGATTGATGTATTGCTCGGATTTCCGGTTCATTCCGACGATAATGCCGAATGCCAAACCCAGCCCGCCACCGAGCAAGAAGCCCAAGAGCGCACGAAACAGGCTGATCTCCATATGCTCCCACAGTTTTCCCGTAGAGACCAGCTCGATGGTCCTCGATAGAATAAGCGACGGGGAGGAGAACAGTAAGGAAGGTAGAACTTCCAACCTCGTCAGCACTTCCCATGCCAGTAACGCCACGACCGGTAAGAACAGGGCTCTAAACAGGGCAAGCCCCCGGTCCCAGGACCTCTTCTTCCGTTTCAAAGTCTTTTCTTTATTTTCCGCTAGAGTTATCGTTGTCATAGGGATGCCCCTTTCTCGTTTCTAATCTGATCTTAAAGTGAATTAAATGCTGAAATCATCGGGCTCGCCGGGTTTGTGATCCAGATGTTCCAGAATGACGGTTCTGAATTCCTGAAAGGCCCGGCTTGTTCTTGCACGCGGGTAGGGGAGATCGATTGGGACCACCGCTTTGATCCGCCCCGGTTTGGCATCCATCACGACCACTTTGGAGGATAGATAAACGGATTCATCAATGTCATGAGTAACGAGCACCATCGTTGTCTTATTCTTCTCCCAAATGTCATGCAAGGCTTCCTGCAAATGAGCCCGGGTAAAAGCATCCAATGCACCAAACGGCTCATCCAGCAGCAGCACCTTCGGATTCCGTAGCAACGCCCGGGCAATGGCCACTCTTTGGGACATGCCTCCGGATAATTGGCGGGGATAGGCCTTTTCAAATCCGGTTAGATTCACAAGCAAGATGTAATGATTCACTTTGGAACGCACCTCAGAATCCCTTAATGACAGGTTGCCTGCGATATTCTTCTCTACCGTCATCCAAGGGAATAACCGATGCTCCTGAAAAATAAATCCCCGATCGATAGAAGGCCCGTGGACCTCTTGATCCCCCACGGCAATTTGGCCGTGAAAATCAGAATCCAGGCCGGCGATTAGCTTCAAAAGTGTGCTTTTTCCGCAGCCGCTGGGCCCAATAACACTCACAAACTCACCTTCCTGAACAGTCAGGTTCAAGTGATCCAGTACGTGCACCCCTCCGCGATCATTGTTAAATGTTTTGCTGACTTGGTTAATCTCCAAAGCGGTTTCCATATCCATTTCCCATCCTTTCTATGGCGGAATACAAAAAAGAGATTCAGCCAAATGACATCCGTCATTTCGCCGAATCTCTAGTATGCCTAGTCGATTCAATGCGTGCATAAAGTGGAATTGGTATTAATTTATCATTTATCAAATCTATAATCAATACTTAAAACCAACTAAGTTTATTGGTTTAATGAAATTAATGCTTGACAGTCGATTTTCCATCCTGCTAAGATACGTTCAAGACATAAGCGCATGACCGGTGCAACAGAATTCATTAGTTTCATAAAGAAAGCAGAATCGACTGCACAAGCAGAGATTCGATGAGGAGCAGCAACTACGGCTCCCTGTCGAATCTCTTTTCTTTTTGAAGAAGCTAATGGGTTGCATCGGATGATCGCAAATCTAAATATATTGGAGGGCATGTGTAATGACGACTCAACAGAAAATCAAAGTTCTGCCTGTGGCAGGCCGAATCGGAGCGGAAATCCAGGGTGTCTTGTTAGGCAAAGATTTGGCGCCGGAAGTGTTTAACGAGATTAAGCAGGCATTGCTGAAGTACAAGGTTGTATTCTTTAAGGGCCAAAATCATTTGAATGATGCGGAGCAAGAAGCCTTTGCGAAGTTGCTGGGAGAGCCTTATGCACATCCAACGGTTCCTGTTAAAGACAAAACAAATTATATTTTTGAATTGGATTCCCAGCACGGGGCCAAGGCGAATCATTGGCATACGGATGTAACATTCGTCACCGAGGTGCCGAAATACTCCATCTTAAGAGGCGTGACGATTCCGTCCGTTGGCGGAGATACGGTATGGGCAAACACGAATGCGGCCTATGAAGACTTGCCTCAGGAGCTGAAGGAATTGGCGGATGGTTTGTGGGCCATTCATACGAATGAATATGACTACGCTTCTCTGTCGAAGGAAGGTGAGGCAGCGCTGCAGAAGGCCAAAGCCGTATTCTCATCCACGGTGTTCAAGACAAAGCACCCGGTCGTGCACATTCACGCCGAAACAGGGAAGAAACATTTATTGTTAGGCGGATTTGTCAGAAAGATTGCCGGGTTCAACAGCAGTGAATCGCAAAATTTGTTAAATATTTTCAATTCCTATGTGGAGCGTTTGGAGAATACGGTTCGTTGGCAGTGGACGGAAGGCGATGTCGTGATCTGGGATAATCTTGCTACGCAGCATTACGCGATTGCCGATTATGATGAACACCGCGTGGTGCGCCGCGTAACCGTAGGGAAAAATGTGCCTGTCAACGAGAAGAACGAAGCGAGCACTTCAATTTAATATCGATACCTATATAAGATGAACTTACCCCACCTCCATTTCAATAGATCATCTTATAAAGTAAGCAAAACTGCCGGATACTTGATGATTCGGCAGTTTTGTTGCTTACAAATCCATGGAGTCAGGAGTGCGATGATCATGTCTAATTCGTCTTCACATAGTAAATCATGCTGTGCGGTATCGAGAAATCTAGTTGTTCCAAGAACGGATGTCGCTACAGAACAAAATAGGCTCTTTGATTCCACCCTTATGACCAAGATTCCAGCGGGCGAATATTTGCTCGGATCCTCGTTTGAAGAGAGCTCGGATGAGGATGGGGAGACGGTACGGCAACTGGTGCGAATTGAATCTTTTTACATAGACCGATTCGCGGTCACCAATGGACAGTTTGCCGCTTTCGTTGCGGAAACGGGATATAAGACCGATGCCGAGCAATACGGATGGTCGTTTGTTTTTCATCTATTGGCTGTGGACGTTGCCAGGGAAGATATCGTCGGCGTACCGGAGAGTACACCGTGGTGGCTGGGGGTTCGGGGAGCCAATTGGAAACAACCCGAAGGAAGGAATTCCACGATTATAGACCGGCTTAATCATCCAGTTGTACATGCCTCATGGAATGATGCGAACGCTTATGCCCGCTGGGCAGGTAAGCGCCTGCCCACGGAAGCGGAGTGGGAATATGCCGCTTCTAGCGGTGTTTCTGAGCAGAGGTATCCGTGGGGAAATGAATTGCAGCCAGAGGGGAAGCATCGCTGCAATATTTGGCAGGGCGAGTTCCCGCAGACGAATTCCGCCGAGGATGGCTTTATCGGAACTGCACCGGTTGACAGCTTCGAGCCGAATGAATTCGGCCTGTACAACATGGCGGGAAATGTCTGGGAATGGAGTGCCGACTCATTTGACGACAGGCAAGGAAATCATGGATTCGCTGCGGATCCGCAGCTTAAATTGATCAAGGGAGGGTCCTACCTGTGCCATAGCTCTTATTGCAGCCGATACCGGATTTCCGCACGAACCTTCAATTCGGCTGATAGCTCCACGGGGCATATGGGGTTCCGATGTGCAGCCGATTAACGCAAAGAGGTTGCCCCAAGAGTAGTTAATTAGACTTCTCAAGGGACAACCATTGTTTTTTGCGGTGATGAGCATTTTGGGGTATTGACTGTCCCGGTCACCTCCAGGATATTCTGCTAAGAAAATCTTATCATCCCACCGATTAATGGCTTGATTGATGATACAAGCAAACTTTTACCAGTTATTATCAGATACTCGAATGACATTGAATCCAGGGCTTTTGTTTTCCCCGTAGATCGCGGTCACGCCTGGATTATTCACTTTCACGTTCGTGAAGCTTGCTGCGCCGACGACAGGACCTTGCCCATCCTCCGCTTTGGCTACTAGCTTGATGCCGTAGCGGGTTGGGCTATTGATCGTAATGTTCTCCAGGCGAATGTTCTGCATCGGCAGATTCTCTGGAGATTTCGATTGGAACATCAGTCCGAAGTAGACCGGGTTATTGATGTCGACGTTCTTGACAAGGATATTCTTAAAATCACGGTCTCCGCCGTGGAACCAGACGGCTCCAAAGTTCTGATAATCGTTGATCTTATCGTCCGCTCCCACGCTGGTCCAGAAGTCGCCGCCCGTACGGTCCAGGGTTACTCCGTCGATGACCGTATCCTGGTTGCCGAAGCCTAATGTGTTATAGCCAAAGCTTAAGCTGCTGATGGTTAAGCCCGGATAAGTCAGCGTATCCGCACCGTACAGGTTCTGGAACAGATTATTTTCTCCTCCATAGATAGCAAAAGCGGCCGCGCGTCTGACATTGGTGGCGGTGAGGTTGGTGTATTTGTTACCTACATTGTAGGAGCCGCCCGCATCAATCGCGCTGAACAGGGCGAATGAATCGTCGCCGGTACCACGGGCATAGTTATTATCGATAATGTTGTAGGATGAACCGTTGGTCATATTGATGCCGTCGGCAAAAACGTTCTTGATCCGATTGTTCTTGAATGTATTGTGTGAGGAATTTACGCCCCAATACAGACAGATGAAGTGCTCTGCCCAAATATTCTCAATGGTGACGTTCTGCATCCCGTTGCCGTCAATGAATTTGCCCGGACCGTCCTGGCGGTAGATATAGTTGCCCCAGGCGGACAAATTCTTGATGGTAGAACCGTTTGCGGCCGAGCTGATGTTGAATCCGACATCGGTATTCGTCTGATCTTGCGGAGCTACCAGCTTGGTATGCCAAGGACCCGCGCCGATGATCTCGGTTGCCCGGCCATACAAGTAAATCTTGGATGAAATGGTCCACTCCCCGGCCGGAATGAAGATCCCTTTCTTGGACGAATCCTGCCGGAACTCGTTCAAGGCTTGCTCGATAGACTTCGTGGCGGACACCTGAACATATTTGCTCGGATCCGGATTAGAGGCGGGCGGAGCGACGTTCTCCGTCTCGATCATGTCCACGTAGATCCAAGGTACATCTCCGGCGTCTTTCTGAATCTTGATTTTGGTCCCTGCCGGATAAACCTTGTCCAGCATGAGCTGAGCATCTTCATAGAGCCAGTAAGCTTTAGATCCCGTGTTATCGTATCCGAGCCGTCCAAGCGTTGAAGGAGTTGCATATACATAAGAGAACTTGGAGGTCACGGTAAAGTTGCCTTTGTCAACGCCGTCCGCATAAATACTAACTGTTCCCGTGGTATTCTCGGCTACGGCATTGCGCAGAACGAAGGCGTTCGCCGGCGAGGTCAGCGTAAATTCAACATATTCGCCCGTCGCATCCAGGTAGATCGCCGAACGGTTAGAGGCTTCGCCGGCAAAGTCGCCCGGCGTAAAGTTCGGAGCGAGCTTTGTGCCATTGGTGCTGTTTGCCGAGGATTCGGCTTCTAATATTGTAAAAGGCATGTTGGCACCACGGCCGGAATACAGGCTGGACACGCTGACGTTGTTAGCGTGCTTGACGGGTGCTTCATTGGCATCAGCTTCTACTGTGGTCGATAAGGTATAGCTACCGTTGACGGCCGTCCATGTCCCAACGGTTACGTTGGTCGATTCGCCAGCGGCCAGGGAGCCGTTGTAGGAACCGGCAAGGGTCTTGACAGTAACGCCTGAAGGGTTTTTTAACTCCACCTTGATGCCATGAGATCCGCTGTTGGAAGCGACCGTTCCCTGATTTTTGAGATTGACGGTAAAGGTGACTGTGTCGCCGGCGCTTGGGTTGCCGGGTGTCCAGGATAGGGTACCGATGAGATCAGAACTTTGCACCTGTCCTATGACCAAATTGGAAGTAGAAGTGCGACTGTTGTTCGCATTATTTGCTTCAATGACTGTATCGTTCTCGTCCACCTTAGCGGTGACAGTATAAGAGCCGGCTTCCTTGGCACCGATGTCCGCGGAGACATTTGCCGAAGCACCCGGCTGAAGCGCGCCTACATTTGCTGATCCAGCCAGCACAGTACCAAGATAGAAGTTTACATTTGTAGCGGGTGAGGCTACGTCACCGATATTTTGAACGGTTGCGTTGAGCATGACGGATTGGCTCTCATCCGGGGAAACGGGCAACCATGTGATGTCCGTGACCGTCAAATCCGGGTTAGGTGCCGGTGAACCGAGAATTTGGAATTCAGCGATTTGTCCCCCCGGTGCTCCGGAGTTCGCCGTAATTTGAAGCTGCAGTTTGCTCATTGTTGCGTTGACAGGAATGGTTACGGTATTTTGCAAAGCCGGATTAAAAGTATATGAGGTAGCTGCAACCAAGTTCGTGAAGGTCGTGGAAGTCTGCGGGTGTCCTAGTACCTGGATGGTCTGTGTGCGTGTTGTCCATTGGCTGTCAGGATTTAGCTTGAGCACGACCGAGGTGACGTTGGTATTGGCCCCAAGATCTATGGTAAGCGTGCTTGGATGTCCGCTTCCTTCCCAATAGGTTTTAACATCGTTATCGTTGGCATTGGCGGCTACATAAGTAAACGTAGAAGATGAGGCTGAGATTTGCTTGCCGATCGCGAGGTTTGACTCATTTGTGCTTGTGCCGTTCCGCGTCACGGTATTGCTTGGTTCAGAAACATTCCCCGCAGAGTCCTTGGCGACCACGTAATAGGTGACCGTTAAGCTCACGGGCTGTGTGTCCGTATACGTGAGGGTTGATCCGCTGACACTGCCTCGAAGCTGGTTGTTGGCGTAAATGTCATATCCGCTAACCCCCACATTGTCCGTCGAGGGGTTCCAGGTGAGGAGGATCTTACCTGAGTCTGGTTGTGTAAAAGTTAAGCCGGCGGGTGCCGTAGGAGCTTGGTTATCCGAAGTAGAGCCCGGTGTGAATTGGAGCCAGTTCAGATTGAAGCCTGCCCCACTGGCGAAGACACGAAGCGTTTGCTGCCCTGCTTCAAGCTGAACTGTGGCCGAGACCGTCTGCCAATTTTGCCATCCGCCGGTGTCCGGCACCTCAGTCGTGGCGAGCGTCGTTCCGCCGGATTGAAGCTCTATTCGGCCTGTGGTGGTATTTCCAGCCACACGGTATTCTACCGTATAAGTACCGGCACTCTGTATATTTACACTATAGTCTAGCCAGTCGCCGGCATCGATCCATCCTACGTTAAGACCGCCGCCGGTATCCGTCGTTGCTTCGGTCTGGATCCCGCTCATTGTACTATAGCTTTCGGCCTCAATCTTTCCGGGGATGAGATGGGGATCGGTTTGCGAAGCTGAACCATAGACTTCCAGTTCGGACAATTGCGCCGCCGGCCAGGCGGTATTCGCTGTTACATGGATTCTTACATAACGAACAGGGGTTGCAGGAAAGTCGAGCGTTACCGTATTTCCGGTGTTCGGATCAAAAGTATATCCTTCCGAAGCTTTAAGATTCGAGAAGTTGTTTCCGTCTGCGCTTCCTTGTACAGAGAGGGTTTGTGTACGGCTCTCCCATCCGGCAGGCAGCTTCAATACAACTTGATCGACAGAGACTGCGCTGCTGCCGAGATCAACTTGTACCCATTGCGGGAAGGCCTGGTTGACACTCTCCCAATACGTACCGGAATTCCCGTCCGTGACATTGGACTCGATATAAACGTCGGCATATCCGGATGCGGATACGGATTTCCCTATCGCTAGATTTGGCCCTCCTGCTGCATGAGCAGGGGCAGGCTGGCCCAAAGATGCAAGAAACGTTCCGGCGATTAAGGTAAACATGCACATCCAAGCGATAAATCGGTTCGGGCTATTCACGAATTCAACTCTCCCTTCAGAATTAAAGTCCGTTCGAAAAAAATGCATCTTACGCACAAAAATAATGTAAGCGGTATCAAATAAAAACGAATACCTCCCTTCTTCGCCAAATCAAATAAAGAGATTACACAACTATCATAAAACAGGATTAATTTACAAATATAGGTTTGTTTCTATCGGTTTTATGTGCAGGTCTAAGATTTAAGATCTTAATTCATATGCGCGGCAATCCTCCCCCGAATGGAAACTCCGTAAGATCACACATAAGCTCATGAGAGTTGGACATTTGGTAACCTTTCGCTTTTGGCTAATCTGGAGAAGTGCAAGTATAGAGCAAAAGCGTAAAGGAGAGGGAATGGAGCATGCCGAAAATCGCGGATAAATACTTGGTGGTTGATCCCTGGAAAGTGGTGGAGGAAGGATTCGATCCGGCGCGCAACCGGGTTTCCGAATCGATATTTTCATTGGGGAATGAATATATGGGCGTTAGAGGGTACCCGGAAGAAGGATATGGCGGGGATACGCTGCTCGGGAGTTATTTTAACGGCCTGTTTGAAGAGAGCAAGGTCGAAGCCCACTATAAAGGCATCATTAAATCGCTGCGTTTTATGGTAAACGCGGTGGATTGGCTGCATACCCGGATTACGATGGATGGCGAAACCTTGGATCTGGCCACGAGCCGGTTTTCCGACTTCCGCAGGGAACTGGATTTCAAGAGCGGCGTTTATTCGCGCGAACTGGTCTGGCATTTGGCGAACGGAAAGAGTATGAAGATCGTGTTCGAACGGTTTGTCAGCATGACCATCTCCAATCTGGGCTGTCAGCGGATACTGTTCGAGCCGCTTAATTTCTCCGGCAATATTCAGGTCAAGACCGGTCTTGATTTCTCCGTGCTGCACGAAGATCAGGGGCGCAGTTACTGGAGTACGCTGAATCAGCAGGAAGCGGGCGGGATGGCCGGCATTCTCGGTCAGACGGTAAATACCAAGAACCGGTTGTTCTCCGCCTTCCGGGTCGAGGCACCGGGTCAGCTCGACAATAAGCTAGTGGAGAGCGACCGTTTCATCGGACGCGACATCTTGCTCAAGCTGGAACAGGGGAAACGTACTGTATTGGACAAACTGACCGTGAATTATGCGGAAAAAGACCTCGGCCTCGATCATGAGAGCGTATGGCAAAAAGGCATGGAGCTTGGCGGACGATTCGCGGACCTGAGTTATGATCAGGCGGCCTTGCAGCAGCGGGAGTATTGGACCAGGGTCTGGAACGCTTCCGATATTGTCATTGAAGGGGACCCGGAAAACCAGCAGGGGATCCGCTTCTGTATTTTCCAAATGTATCAGACTTATCACGGCGACAACCCGGGCTTCAATATTGGAGCAAAGGGTCTGACGGGCGAGGCTTATCGCGGTCTGGCGTTCTGGGACACGGAATCGTACTGCCTGCCGTTCTATATATTCAACAATCCGAAGGCGGCCAAGAGCCTCCTGGAATTCCGCTACAAATCGCTTCCTTATGCACTGCAGCGGGCGAAGGAGCTGGATTGCGAGGGTGCGTTCTATCCGATCGCCACGATCGACGGTACGGAGAGCTGCGACTTGTGGCAGCATTCCAACCTGCAATTGCATGTAGGCACTGCGGTCGCTTACGGCATTCGCCACTACGTTAATATTACGGGCGATACCGACTTCTTGCATGAAAAGGGCTTGGAAATGCTGATTCAAATCAGCCGTTTCTACGCCACGCGGGGGCAATTCGGGCAAAAGACCGGCGAGTATGGTTATTTTGGCGTCATGGGTCCCGATGAATTCCAACTGATGGTCAACAACAACTGCTACATTAACCTGATGGCCAAAAAAATGTTTGAATACACCCTGGAGTCGATCAGCGAAATGCGTGGTGTGAACGCAGCTGCTTTTGATGAACTTGCTGAGCGATTAGGATTAACGGAGGAGGAGCAGGCCGATTGGGCTAACAAGGCGGAACGCATGAAGATTCCGCAGGACCAAGAAAGCGGGATTTACGAGGAACATGACGGCTTCTTCGATATGCCGCATCTCGATATTCACGCGATCCCGGTAACCGAGTTCCCGCTCTATTCGCATTGGTCTTACGACCGCCTGTACCGTTACGACATGATCAAGCAGCCGGATGTGCTGATGTTCATGTTCCTGTACAGCGGGCAATTCCCGCTGGAGGAGAAGCGCGCCAACTACGATTACTATGAATCGAGATGCATTCATGAATCCTCGTTGTCGCCGTCGATCCACTCCATCATCGCCGCCGAGATCGGCCGGCCGGAGGAAGCATACAAGTTCTTTGAATTTGCGACGCGCCTCGATTTGGACAACTATAACCGCAATACCCGCGAAGGCTTGCATACCACATCGATCGCCGCCGCCTGGATGAATATCGTATACGGCTTCGGTGGCATGCGCTCCGACGGGGAGAAGCTGGTATTTAACCCGACCATCCCGCAGCGGTGGGGTCAATACAGCTTTCCGATCACCTTCCGGGGAACGAAGCTGGCCGTGGAAGTGAACAAGGAGTATGCGTATTTCCGTGCCGAGTCGGGCGAACCCGTGGAAATTTCGCTGTACGGTCAAAGTTATCGGGTCGGGGCTGATGGCATCAAGGTTGCTATGGAACAAGTAAAGGTAGGGTGACCAGAGCCATGGATTGGATTATACGCGAACAGGGTTTTGACAAGGAACGGGTTGCTGCGAACGGCAACAAGTTTATGATTGGCAACGGGTATATGGGATACCGGGGCACGATGGAGGAATTCACCCGGGAGGAGCTGGCGGCCACGACGCTGGCCGGGCTGTATGACCGGGTGGAAGGGAAATGGCGCGAGCCGGTGAACGCGCCGAACGGGCTCTTTACCCGGCTGGAATGGGAAGGGACGCCTCTTAGCGTCCTGACCGGCGGAGCCGGGGCCGGGGTGGAGCTGCTCGAGCACGAGCAGCAGCTCGATATCCGGCAGGCGGTGCACCGCCGCCGGACGGTGTTTCGCGTTCCCGGCGGGGCGGAGGAATGCCGGGTCACGCTGACGGTGGAGCGGTTCGTGAGCGCGGAGCGGCTGAACCTGCTCGCCGCCAGATTGACGGTGCAATCCAGTGCCGACGGAGAACTGGTGATCCGGACCGGCATTGACGGCGAGGTGTGGGACATCAACGGCCCGCATCTTGAAGGGCTAGCCGGACGCGAAGTAGAAGGCAGCCTGCTGCTAGCCGGAATGACGCAGGAACTGAAAGTACCTGTGGCCGTCGCGGAAGCGGCAAGCTATGAGGTCGATGAGCAGGCAGTGACGACGTCCACCGGTTCGCTGATTCGGGAAATCCGGATCCCGTGCCGCGCGGGCGAGACGTATACGATCTATAAATACGCAGCGGTGTTTACCGGTCTCGACGGTGCAGGCGATCCCGGAGAAGCGGCGCTGCGACTCAGCCGGGAGGCAGCCGCCCTCGGATATGAAGTTTTGTTGCGGGAGCACGCGGCGAAATGGGAAGAGAAGTGGAGCCGCGCCGATGTGGTGATTGATGGCGACGAAGAGGCTCAACTGGCGCTGCGCTACAGCCTGTATCAACTGCTGATTATCGCGCCGGAGCATTCGGAGAAACTCTCGATTCCGGCACGCGGACTATCGGGGCAGGTGTATAAAGGTGCCGTGTTCTGGGATACGGAAATGTTCATGCTTCCGTTCTTCCTGTACACTCAGCCGGAAACGGCCCGCAATCTGATGATGTACCGGGTGCATACGCTGGATGGAGCGCGCAGAAAAGCGGCGGAATACGGCTATGAGGGCGCGTTTTACGCGTGGGAAAGCCAAGAGAGCGGCGATGACGCCTGTACGTTGTTCAACGTCAACGACGTGTTTACCGGCCGGCCGATGCGTACTTATTTCCGCGATAAGCAGGTGCATATCAGCGCGGACGTGGCTTACGGGATCTGGAAGTATTACAGCTTCACCGGAGACGGTAGCCTGCTGTTGAACGGCGGGGCGGAAACGGTATGGGAATGCGCTAAATTCTTCTACTCCTATGCCTATTTCAATCCCGGCAAGCAGCGCTACGAAA